>DASPRN010000036.1:0-96512 GCA_035624425.1 Gaiellaceae bacterium | reverse complement strand
GTCCGCGCCCGTGGAGTCCTTCGTCGCCAGCAGCGTCACGCGATGCGCGGCGTCGGCGTCCAGGTTGATCCGGGTGATGTAGCCGGGCGCGCCGGACTCGTGGCCCTGGAAGAGGAAGTGCGTCCCGTACCAGTAGGTCGGGTCGGCCCCCGCCAGGCTGTGCTTGAGGACGAGATAGGTGTTCTTGTCCGGTTCGGTCTTGTGCGCCTCGTGTGTCGGGCTCGACGCCGTCGGCACCATCTGCGGCTCGCCCGCGGCGTTGACGACGTCGCTGTCGTAGCCGTAGTAGGCGATCGGAGCCGAGGGGTTCTCGAGCTTCGTCGAGCCCTGCGCGACAGCGGCCTGCCGAAGCTCCACCGAGAGCTTGCTCGCCGGTGCGTAGCCCTCGGACTTCGTGTTCGCAGTTGGGACGTTGCTGAGGTTCGGCGACTCCGGCGATCCCGCGCCCGCTCCGGCGAGAACGCCGCCGACGGCTCCGAAGCACGCGAGCACGGCCACGGCGAGGTAGCGCTTCCTGCGTGACATGCAGCTCCTCCTTATGCCCCCTTGACAGCGCCGCCGGGGTGCGGCGCTCGGGCGCGACGCTAGAGGACCTCGCGGCGGCGATGGGTTACGCGCTTGGTCAAGTCGGGTGACGAGGCGGTGACGCCGTCAGAGCTTGGCAAGCCGGGCCCGAGCTTCCTCGACAGCGAGCAGATGGCCCTTCTGCTCGGCGGCGGCGATCATCTTCTCGAGCGCCTCGCGCTCGTCGTCCGTCCTGCCCGCAAGCCGGTGGACCTCGGCATGAGCCCTGTGGAGATCGATGTAGAGGAAGACGTAGTCGGTGCCCTCGACCATCCGCGTTCCCTCCGCGAGCAGCTCGTCCGCCCGCTCGAAATCACCGTGGCGTGCCAGCACCCGGGCTCGCACGAGCGTGATGCGGCTGCGCGGCTCGAAGTCGTCCCGCTGCGCGAGCCGCTCGGCCTCGTCGGCCAGCTCGAGCGCCTCGTCCTCCCGCCCGAGCAGCAGCGCGGCCTGGCTACGCATGCCGACCGTCGTTGCCAGATACCCGGTCTCGGCGTGGGCCGCCAGAGTCTCCTGACCCTCGGTGAGCGCGTCGTACGCACGCTGCGGCTCCCCGGCTGCGAACTCGAGCTCTCCCTCGAGCATCGCTGCGCCGGCCCACCAGATCACGTCGCCCAGGTCGCGCAGGATCCCGCGGCCGGTCGCCATGTCAGCCCTGCCCTCGTCGACGCGGCCGAGATATGCCTTGAGCACGCCGCCGAGGTCGTACGCGATTCCCTCGAAGCGTCGCGAGCCCGACACGCCCATCTGGCGGATGTACTCCTCGCAGCGGAGAAGCCCGTCCTCGGCGTTCTCCGGCCCCCACCAGGTCTCCCAGAGGAGCCACCCCAGGATCTCGTCGTGCGCCCGTGGGTTGGCGTGGGCGGCCCGCTCGAGACCGCTCAGCCAGGTGCGCTCCGCGTCCCCGCTCCGGCCGAGCCAGGCCTGGAAGCAGCCGATCAGGCGCAGTGCCCAGACCGCGCCGTGCTCGTCGCCGAACCGCTCCAGCGTTGCGAGCGCCCTTTGCGCGGCAGCGAGCGCGTCGACCATCGTCGCGTCGGGATCGGACTGGATCTCGGCCTCGATCCGGATCAGCGTGAGCCGGGCGAGCAGCGCCTCGTCCCCGGCGGCCTCAGCCGCGGCGACGGCCTGCTCGCGCAGCTCGGCCGCCTCGGCGAAGCGGCCGAGCTCGGAGACCGCGTGCGCCCGGGAAGCCAGTGCCTGCCGCCGCTCGGGTGCGTCCTCTGGCAGAAGCTCCGCCGCACGGCCGAGCAACCGCTCGGCAGCCACGTCGTCCGAGCGAGCCTCTGCCCGCTCGCCGCCGCGCAGCAGCCGCTCTGCCGCCCTGGCGCCGAGCGCCTCTGCCCGTTCGTCCAGCGGGCCGAGCTCGGTCCGGTAGCGGTAGGCCTGCTCGAGGTGGTAGCCGAGGATCTCGTCGAGCTCGACGAGATCGGCGCCGTGCTCCTCGAGCCAGAGGGCGAAGCGCTCGTGGAGCTCGGCGCGGGCGGCCTTCGGCAGCGCCTCGTAGGCGGTGTCCCGGATCAACAGGTGGCGGAAGCGGTAAGCGTCGTCACCGGCGAGCACAGCCTGCTCGGGACGCACGAGGTCCTTGCGAACGAGCGTCACGAGCCGTCCGTCCACCTGCTCCTCCGGGGTAAGCGCCGCGACGGCGCCGCGGTGGAAGACGAGCCCCTCGACCGCTCCTCGCTCGAGCACGCCGCGCTCGGCCGGCTCGAGCTGGTCGAGACGTGCGGCGAGCAGCGCCTGGATCGTGGGCGGCACGGCGATCTCGCCGGCCTCCTCGGCGGCCATCGCGACCATCTCCTCGACGAAGAGCGGGTTGCCGCCGGCGGCCTCCAGGATCCGCTCACGCAGGTCGCCCGCGATCCCGTCGGTGAGCGCCTCGATCAGCTCGCCCGCCTCCTCCGGCGCCAGCGGCTCGAGCAGGAGGTTGGTCGCGTTCAGCTTGCCGCCGCCCCAGGTCGCACGCTCGTCGAGCAGCTCGGGGCGGGCCATGCACAGCAGGAGGATCGGCGCGCCGCGGCTGAGGTCGGCCACGTGCTCGACGAGGTCGAGAAAGGCGGGCTCGCCCCAGTGCGCGTCGTCGAAGACCAGCACGAGTGGCCGCTCGCCGGCGCGCGACTCGAGCAGCTTGCGGAAAGCCCAGGCGATCTCGTCCGGAGACTCGGCTGCACCCTCACCGAGAATCGGCGCGAGCGCGGCGCTCTCGTCCGCGTCGGGCTGCAGCTGCTTGACGACCTCCGTGACGGGCCAGTAGCTGATCCCTTCCCCGTAGGAGAGGCAGCGGCCGCGGACGACCGTCGCGCCCGAGAGCCCACGCAGGAACTCGTCGACGAGGCGTGACTTGCCCACACCCGCGGTGCCGAGGATCGTGAAAAGGTGGCAGCAGCGCTCGGCCTCGGCCGCGGCGAAGGCGTCCTCCAGCAGTTTGCGCTGCCGTGCGCGGCCGACCATCGGCACGTCCTGCCGCCGCTCGGGAGCGGCTACGTGCACCGAGACGAGGCGGTACGCCTGCAGCCGCTCTGCCTTGCCCTTCGCCGCCAGCGGCTCGATCGGCTCGGCGTCCGCCGCAGCGCGGACGAGCCGGTGCGTCTCCTCGCCGAGGAGCACCTCCCCGGGCTCTGCGGCCTGCTCGAGGCGGGCGGCGACGTTGACGGCGTCGCCGGTCGCGAGCCGCTCCTCGGTGCCCGTGACGACCTCGCCGGTGTTGACGCCCATGCGGAGCTCCAGCCGCGTGCCGTACCCGCGCTCGAGCTCCTCGTTCAGCTCGCCGAGCCCGCTGCGCAGCTCATGCGCGGCGCGGATGGCTCGGAGAGCATCGTCCTCGTGCACGGCGGGCACGCCGAAGACGGCCATGACGGCGTCACCGATGAACTTCTCAACCGTGCCGCCGTGCCGCTCGACGATCGCCTTTGCGGTCTCGAAGTAGCGCGCCATCACGCGGCGCAGGCTCTCGGGGTCGATGCGCTCCCCGAGCGCGGTCGAGCCGGTGACGTCGCAGAAGAGCACCGTGACGACCTTCCGCACCTCGCGCCCCTGCGCCGGGTCGGCGAGCGCCGCGCCGCAGGCGTCGCAGAAGCGCGCGCCCTCGCGGTTCTCGGCCCCGCAGCTCGGGCAGACCAGCATGGGACGAGTCTAGGCCGGTAAGGCGGTCGCCTGCGACGCCGAGATGGAGGCCGTGCGGGCTTCGCCCGTGCGGCCGCTCAACGCACATTCTTGGAGCACCAGACTCCCGCCCGCCCTGGCCAGTCCGCCTCTAAGCTTCGCGCGTGGCGACCAGCTACGAGCTCGTGCACGTCAGCCGCTCGGGGCACGAGCGTGTGCACCCGTACACGAGCGAGGAGCCGCTCGTCGCGGGGGCCGTCGTCCGCTACGACGGGCGCGACTGGCTCGTGGAGCGGTTGGACGGGACGCGTATCTCGCTGAAGCCGGCGCGCTACCGGCTGCGGCTCCGGCACCCGGACGGGCGCGAGGAGCTCGGCGCCTTCAGGCGCTACCGGGACGATGCGCCGACGGCCGGGCACACCCTCAGCACCCTGGAGGACGGCGCGCCGATCAGCTGGCAGATCGTCGATTCTCGTCTCGCCGAGGACGAGCAGGGTGAGCCGTACCTCGACCTGACCGCCGAGCGCGACTACAGCGAGGCCGACGACACGCCGACGCTGCCGGAGCACGAGCTCGAGCACGCGCTCGACCGCGAGGACGACGACCGCTCGGCCGCAGAGGCGACGCTTGCCCGCGCCCAGGAGGCCGGACTGTTCGTCGAGCTGGTCGCGCTCGAGCCCGGCGAGGCGCCCGACTGGGCCGAGGCGGCGCGCTACCTCGACGCGATCGGCCTGGAGGAGATCCACGACGACCTGCTCGTCCGCTGCGGGGTCGATCCCGACCGCGACCCGCACGAGCACTGGCTCTCCACGGTCAAGGAGCGGCTGGGCTCCGACCTCGAGGCCTTCCGCGCAGACGTCGAGGGGAACCACGACGAGATCGAGGAGTGGGAGTTTCGGGACGGCCGCGTGTTCGCCGCCGTCGGCAGCTTCGAGAGCGAGGCCGACCCGAACAGCGGTCACGGCTGGCTCACGCGGCTCTATGACGCGGGCGTGCTCGGCGCCGCCGGCTTCACCCGCGTGCGCAGGGCCGCGCTCGACCTCGAGTAGCTAGCTGTCCCGGAGCAGGCGCTCGATCGCGGCGACCGTGTGCTCGAACTGCGGCGCCTGCGGGTCGATCAGCTCGAAGTGGGCCGTGTCCTCCAGCGAGACGAGCTCGGCCTCGCCTCTGGAGGCCGTGACGTAGCGCTCGCTCATTGCATATGGGACGCTGTCGTCCTCGACGCCGTGGATCAGGATCTGCGGGACGCCCAGCGGGAGCAGCTCGATCGGGGAGCCGTTTGCAAAGTCCTCGGGCGCCATGAACCGGCCGGGCGCGCTCTCGGGGCCGCGCCGCTCCACCGCGTCGCGCACGTCGGAGACCGGGGCGAGGGCGGCCACCGGCAGGCCCGCATCCTTGCCCGCCCAGAGCGCGAGCTGGCCGCCGGCCGAGTGGCCGACCAGCACGACAGGGTCGTACGGCAGGCTTTGAGCGAGCTCGACCGCGAGCCGAACGTCCTCGCGTGCGGCGGGCCAGCCGCCGCCCGGGACGCCGACGCAGCGGTACTCGACGTTCCAGGTCGCGATGTCCTGCTCGGCGAGAGCGCGGCACATGTGGCCGGTGTGGGTCAGGTTGTACGTCGACTGCCAGTAGCCGCCGTGGAAGACGACCGCGAGCGGGAAGGGGCCGTCGCCGTCCGGGATGCGGAGGTCGCCGAACTGCAGCGGCTCGGGGCCGTAGGCGCGGCGCTCGTCCGCGGGCGGCGGCGGCTCGTCGGTGAGGATGTCCTCGCTCGGGCGCAGGTCAGCCGGCCTGCTCGTCGCGCTCGAGGCCGTCGTCCGGAAGCGTCTCCCAGCTCGCCACGGAGCGGACCCAGATGTGGCGGGCCGGCCGGCCCTGGAGCGGGTCGTCGATTGCGCTCAGGCGGACGCTTGCTCGGTCGGACTCGGGCCAGCCGCCGCCGAACAGGTTCGAGCCGCAGACCGAGCAGAAGGTCTTCGCGGTTCCCTCGGCCGGCTGGTAGGTGCGGAGCAACTCCTCGCCGGCGAAGATCGTGACACGGTCGCTCGCGATGCGGCCGTTGGCGGTGCCCGCGCCGCCGGAGAGCTTCTTGCAGCTCGCGCAGTGGCAGAAGGCGCGCGGCTCGAAGTCGTCCGGCAGCTCGAAGCGGACGCCGCCGCAGAGGCAGCTTCCGTGGAGGGCCATATGGCGACCCTACCGTAGGATCGGACCATGAAGATCCGCGCGGCGGTGCTGGAGCGGTTCGGGGAGCCGCTCGAGGTGCAGGAGCTCGAGCTGGCCGAGCCGCAGGCGGGCGAGGTGCTCGTCCGGCTCGCCGCGTGCGGCGTCTGCCACACCGACCTGTTCGCGGCGTCGGGGTCAGACCCCTCGGGCTACGCGCCGGCGGTGCTCGGCCACGAGGGCGCGGGCGTCGTCGAGGCGGTCGGGGACGGCGTGCGCGACGTTGCGGTCGGCGACCACGTGGTCACGCTCTTCTCGCCCCAGTGCCGCGCGTGCGAGCACTGCCTCGACCCGCGGACGAACCTCTGTCTCGCGATCCGGGAGCAGCAGGGACTCGGCTACCTGCCGGACGGGACGGCGCGGCTCTCTCGTGACGGCGAGCCGATCCGGCACTTCATGGGCTGCTCGACCTTCGCGGAGTACACGGTCATGCCGGAGATCGCTTTGGCCCGGGTCTCGCCGGAGGCGCCGCTGGATCGGGCCTGTCTGTTCGCGTGCGGGCTCTCGACCGGGCTCGGCGCGGCGATGAACACGGCTCGGGTTGCGGCGGGCTCTTCGTGCGTGGTCTTCGGTGCCGGGATGGTCGGGCTCGGCGCGGTCGCTGGGTGCCGGCTGCAGGGGGCGGAGCGGATCGTCTGCGTCGACCTCTCGGAGGAGCGCCTCGAGCTGGCGCGCGGGCAGGGCGCGACGGACGTGGTGCCGGGCGGGCCGGACGCGGTCGACCGGGTGCTCTCGCTCGTTGGCCCGCTCGGGGCCGACTACACGTTCGAGGCGACCGGGAGCGTGGCGGTGATGCGACAGGCGGTCGAGTCGGCGCGGATGGGCTGGGGGCTGGCGACGATGTGCGGCGTGGCCGGAAAAGGCGAGACGCTCGAGGTCGTGCCGCGCTACCTCATCACCGGCCGGCGCGTGGCCGGGTCGTCGTTCGGCGGCTGCAAGGGCCGCGACCAGGTGCCGCAGCTCGTCGACCGCTGGCTCGCCGGCGAGCTCGACGTCGAGCCGTTCGTCTCGCACCGGCTGACGCTGGACGACGTCAACCGCGGCTTCGAGCTGATGGAGGCCCAGGACGGCATCCGCAGCGTGATCGACTTCGGCTAGCGCTCACGCGAGGTTGCCGTTCCAGAGCCGCAGCACCGAGGTCTCCCGCTCGTGCCCGAGGATGCTCAGCGTCGCCGGATCAAGCGCGAACAGCCGTCCGTCGCGCGGCGGCAGCCCCAGCCAGCGCGCCGTCAGCACGCGCAGCACATGGCCGTGGGCGAAGAGCAGCGCCTCGCCCTCGGCCGCGCGCGCCTCTTCCAGCACTCGGTCGACCCGAGCCCCGACCTGCTCGGCGGTCTCGCCGTTCGGCGCATCGTCGCGGAAGATCGTCCAGCCCGGAACCTCCTCGCGGATCTCGGCTGTCCGCCGCCCCTCGTAGTCGCCGTAGTCCCACTCCAGCAGGTCGTCACGCGTCTGCGCGACGTCGCCGAATCCCGCGAGGCGGCACGTCTCAGACGCCCGCTGCAGCGGGCTCGTCAGGACGAGCGCGAACGAGCGCCCCCGCAGCGCCTCGCCGACCCGCTCGGCCTGGCGGCGCCCCTCCTCCGTGAGCGGAATGTCGGTGCTGCCCGTGTGGCGGAGCGCCTTGCTCCACTCCGTCTCTCCATGCCGGGCGAGCACAACCTCCTGAGCCATGGCGCTGAGCTTGACAGACAGGCGACAATCGCGCCGTGATCGATCCGCTCGAACGCTGGCAGCCCCTCGGCGACAAGCCCGACTACGCGGGTCTGCTGACCTACGGCTCGCTGCCGTACACACAGGCTCCGGCCGAGCTGGAGGGCGTGGACGTCGCCATCGTCGGAGCGCCGACCGACGACCTCGTCTCCGACCGGCCCGGCGCCCGCTTCGGCCCGCGCGCGATCCGCGCCGCTAGCTGCCCGCCCGGCCCGCACCTCGAGGCGAAGGTCGACGCGATGGCCGAGCTGCGGATGGTCGACTACGGCGACGCGCCGGTGGTGCCGGCCGACCCGGTTCGCACCCACCAGGCGATCGAGCGCACCGTCGGCGAGGTGGTCACGGCCGGCGCGATCCCGGTCGTGCTCGGCGGCGACCACTCGATCGCCGAGCCGGACATCCGCGCCTGCGCCGCCGGCCGCGGCGCGCTCGGCCTCGTCCACTTCGACACCCACACCGACACGGGCGCCGAGGTCTTCGGCGTCGAGGTCTCGCACGGCACGCCGATGTACCGGCTCGTCGAGGCCGGCGTCGTCGACCCGCGCCGCTACGTCCAGATCGGGCTGCGCGGCTACTGGCCCGGCGCGCAGGAGTTCGCCTGGCAGGCCGAGCGCGGGATCACGAGCTTCTTCATGCACGACGTGCGCCGGCTCGGGATCGAAGAGGTCGTCGGCGGGGCGATCGACGTGGTCGGCCCGGGGCCGGCGTTCCTGAGCGTGGACGTCGACGTGCTCGACCCGGCCTACGCGCCGGGGACCGGCACTCCCGAGCCGGGCGGGATGGAGAGCGGCGACCTGCTCTGGGCCTGCCGTACCGTCGCCGAGAAGCTCGAGCTCGTCGGGGCCGACGTCGTCGAGGTGATCCCGAGCGCGCCCGGATCTGCGGACATCACCGCGCTCGTCGCCGACCGGATCGTCCGCGAGATCCTCACGGGCCTGGCGCTGCGGCGAGGTCGCCCGTCGAAGGACGTCCCTCTCTAGACGACAGCCTCGGGCTGCACCCGCTCGGGCACCTCGTCCGGGAGATCGTAGGACTGGAAGCGCAGATAGGCGACGAGGAGGATCAGGCCGGCGAGCGGGCCGACGAGCCGTACGCCCAGGGTGTGTCCTCGCGTGTCTCCGAGCAGCCGGAGCAGCACGATGAGCAGGGGAGCGAGCGAGGTCGCTGTCCGCTCGACGAAACTGGAGGTGCCGAGGTAGGTCGCTTCCCGGCGCTGCTCGGTCCTCGCGCTGTCGTCATCGATCACGTCTGCGGTCAGGGGTACGGGGAAGAGGAAGTGGGCGCCGATCGGGGCGCCGACGAGCGCGGCCGCGACGAGCAGCTGCGCCGTGGCGGGGATCCACGGCAGCAAGCCGGCGACTCCGAGCAGCACGAAGGTGGCGGCCGCCGCGAGCATCGAGACGCTGTAGGCGTGCCGCTTGGACGTCCGTTGCGCGAGGCGCCCGAACAGCGGCAGGCAGACGAGCGCTGCGCCGATCGCGACCGCGAGCAGCGCGGTCGAGCTGAGCCAGCTGTCCTTCCCGACGATCGCATGCACGTAGAAGGGGATGTCCGTCTGTAGCAACTGGAACGCGAGCGCGAACAGGACGATGCTCGGCAAGAGCACGCGGAATGCGCCGTTCCTGAACGTTTCTCGCAGCGCGTCGCGGAAGCCGATCTCGGCCGGAATGCGCGAGAGCTTCGCTCGATCCCAGACGCCGCCGATCGCCACGTACTGGCAGACGAGCGCGAGCGCCGCGATCGTGACCGCCATCGCCTTGAACCCGACCCGGTGCACGAGAACCGTGCTGACGATCAGGCCGATCGCCGTGCCGGCGACGCCGAGGTAGACCTTGACCGCCTCCAGGCCGACCCGCTCGTCGCTGGTCGCGGCCATCTCCGGCAGCAGCGCCTCGTACGGGCTGATGACGACCGCGCTGAACAGCGAGACGGCCTCGAATACGAGCAGGAAGTAGACGGCCGTCGTCGCGTTTCCACGGTCGGGCGGGGGCGTGAACAGCAACACGAAGAAGATCGACCAGAGCGGAGCGCCGAGCACGATGTACGGGATGCGACGGCCGAAGGGGGAGCGGGTGCGGTCGCTGAACCAGCCGACGATGGCGTCGTCGAGGGCGGCGACGATTCCGCCGGCGGCGAGCAGCGCCCCGACGACAAACGAGGGCAGCAGCGTCGGCAGATGTGCGTCGCTCGGCGGCGCGTAGTAGTAGAGAAGCCACAGACCGTTGCTCTTGCCGAGCGCCTCGCTGCCGATCCTTCCCGTTCCGTAGAGGACCCTCGTCCGGAGCGGAATCATTGGGACATGTTCCGCGGGAGACTAGGGCGGGTCCGTGCCGCGTTGCTTGCGCTGCTCCTGGCTGCTCTGATCTCCGGAATCGTGTACCGCTCCTGGATCGACGCACAGGCTCGCACGGTCGGCGTACTCTCGCTGACAGGCAAGGTGCCCGTGCTGGCGTGGGCGACGCGGGAGGTCACCGACACGCCGCGCGTGCAGGACGAGCTCGTTGCGGGCGTGCCGACGACGGTGTACCGGCCGGGCGGCGGCAGCCACTGGCCGACGGTCGTCTTCCTGAACGGCGTCACCGCGCTCGGCCGTCACCACCCTGACGTCGAGCGGCTCGCCGGCGGGCTTGCCCGCGTCGGCTTCCTCGTGCTCGTCCCCGATCCGCCCGGGCTCGCGGAGGGCGAGATCACCAAGCGGACGCTGGCGGCCACGATCGCCGTCGTGCACGCGGCCGGTGGCCGGGTCGGCCTCGTCGGCGTCTCCGTCGGAGCCTCGCTCGGCCTGCTCGCAGCGGAAGAGCCGAGCCTCGCGAACCGGGTCACGCTCGTCGCGGGCATCGCTCCCTACGTCGACCTCGAAAACGTGGCCCGGCTCGCGACCACGGGGGCCACGCTCGAGAACGGGCACCTCGTCCCCTATTCCGCCGAGAGCTTCCTGCCGCTCGTGGTCGCCCGCTCCCTGGTCGCCGCGCTGCCTGCTAGCTCCGACCGGAGCCGCCTGCTCGCCGATTTGCTGCGCCTGCACGAGGGGACGCCCGACCCGCTCGCCCTCTTCCGGCGGCTGCGACCGGCGAAAGTCGCCCCGTCCGCGCGGGCACTCGTCGAGCTGCTCGCGAACCGCGACCCGGCCCGGTTCGACAGGCTCTACGCCGCCCTCTCGCCGGCGCTGCGCGCCGTACTGGTCCGCCTCTCGCCACTCGCCGGCGCAGGCCGGCTGCGCGCCCCGGTCGAGATCGCCTCCGCGCCGCACGACAAGTACTTCCCGCTCGCCGAGACGCAGGCGCTCGCCCGCGACGCCACGCACACCCGCGTGCGCCTCACCGTCACCTCGACGCTCCACCATGCGATCCCGAGCCTCTCCCTCTCGGACATTGCCGACCTCTTCAGCTTCGACGCCTGGGCCGTCCGCTCTCTCCACGCACTGCGCCGCTGAGCGCCGGCGCGCCGTCCCGCCATCAGCGGAAGAGGTCGCGCTCCTCCGGCATGACGAGCTCACGGGCACTGCCCTCGCCGCTTGCGTCGTAGCCGCGGATCAGCGCGACCGGGATCCCGCTCGTCTTGCCGAGCACGAGCTCGGCCGCCCCGGCAAGCTCGTCGGCGACCGCGATCACGGTTGCGTGCAGCTCGTAGCCGGCCGGGTCGCGGACGCCCTTCAGGTCGAGCAACGGCCGGATCCCGGCGAGGCCGATCGCCACGTCGGTCGTGCCCTGGCGCCAGGGGCGGCCGAAGGAGTCGCTGACGATCACGCCGACCTCGACGCCGGCCAGCTCGCGCAGGCGCTGCCGGATTCGGGCCGCCGAGGTGTCGGGGTCCTCGGGCAGGAGCACGACCGTCTCCGGCTCCGGCGCGTTCGAGGAGTCGACGCCCGCCGAGGCACAGACGAATCCATGGCGAGTCTGGGCGATCACGAGCGGCGGGCGCGTCCGGACGATCCTCCTCGACTCGCTCAGGATCACCTCGAGGCGCCGCGGGTCCTCGTCGCCGGCGAGCCACCGCGCCTCGTCGGAGGGCTCCACCTCCGCCAGCCGGACGGTCCGGCCTTCGGCCTTCGAGACCGCTTTCTGGGCGACCACGAGCACGTCGCCGTTCTCCAGCTCGGCCCGGGCGGCGATCAGCTCGGCGAGATCGTCACCCGCGCGGACCTCGGGCAGGCCCTCGACCGGAAGGATCCGGATCACGGGAAGCCCGTCAGCCGCAGGCCGGCGTTGATGCCGTACTCGCGGTTCACCGTCAGGATCACGGCCGTCATTGCCTCGAGCGCACGCGAGTTCTCGAGCGGGCCCGCGTCGACCGCCCTTCCCCCGACGAGCCCGTCGGCCAGCTCGAGCGCCGGCTGCTTCGCGCCCGGATCGCCGCAGACGAACGCGTCCTCGTCAGGCGGCTCTGTCGCGGCGAGGTGCGCCGCCGAGAGCGACTGCAATCCCGACGCGACGGGCCCGTGCACGAGCTCGCGCACCTCCTCGGCGAGCGAGCGCCCCTCGTGGCCCGGGACGACGCCGTCGTCGGTGAACGCGAGGTCGCTGGCGACACAGAGCACCGGCGTCTCTCCGATCGCCTCGGCCAGGTCGCGCGCCGTGTCGAGCGCCCCGTTCGACTTCGTCGCGAGGACGACCAGTTCGGCGCCGCGGACGACCTCCTCGTTGCCGCCGCCCTGGACACCGAGCTCGATGGCCCGCTCGCGCCCGCGCACGGCGTCGCGGGAGCCGACATGGACGTCGTAGCCGAGCGCGCGCAGCCGCTTCGCCAGTCCACGGCCGAAGGCGCCGGTGCCGCCGACGATCGCGATCTTCACAAGGTGCTCGCTTGCGACGCCGACCGTGGAGGCCGGGCCGGCTTTGCGGGCGCGGCCGTCCTTCCCGGCGATCCGAGCACGGCCTCGGCGAGCCGGCGCCGCGCGTCCGCGTCGCGCATCAGCGTGCGGGTCACGATCGTGGGAATCCCGGCGTCCTCGTGGGCATCGGCCTCGTCCACCACGAGCGCATCGATCAGGCCCAAGTAACACTGTGTCACTTGGGCCGGTCCCGTCCCGCCGGCGAGGCGGGCAAGCATCCGGTCGGCCGGGCCGCGGACCGCCCGCCCGCCGATCAGTGGGCTGATCGCGACGGCCGGCGCGCGACGGCGCTCCAGGGCCTCGCGGATTCCCGTCACGGCCAGGATCGGCCCGATGCTGACGAACGGGTTGCTGGGCGCGATCGTGATCAGGTCGGCTCCGTCGAGCGCGGCAAGCACGCCCGGCGCGGCCGTCGCCGTGTCGGCGCCCTCGAAGCGGACGCCGTCGACCTCGTCGCGGTGACCGCGCCGCACGAACCACTCCTGGAACGAGAGCTCGCCGGCGGGCGTGGCCACCCGGGTGCGCACGCGATCGTCGGTCGCCGGAAGGATCGCGGTCGCGACCCCGAGGGCGCGCGCAAAGCGGGCTGTCACGGCCGAGAGCGTCTCCCCGCTCTGCAGCATCTCGGTGCGCGCCAGGTGCAGTCCGAGGTCACGATCGCCGAGTTGGAACCAGGTCTCCGCACCGAGGCCGGTCGCTGCCTCGCGCGCGTTCCAGCTCTCGTCGGCACGGCCCCAGCCACGCTCCTCGTCGAGCATGCCCGCGAGCGTGTAAAGGATCGTGTCGAGGTCCGGCGAGACGTGCAGGCCGGCGATCTCGAGGTCGTCGCCGACGTTGCCGACGACGGTCACGTCCGCGGGATCGATCGTCTCCGCGAGGGCGCGGGCAAAGCGCGAGCCGCCGAGGCCTCCCGCCAGGACCGTGACTTTCATCGCGCCGGCTCCTGAAGACCCGCGCATCGAGCCGTCACTTCAGACGAGCGCACGAGCAAGCGTCGCCTCACAGCGCCTGCTCCTGGCGACGCGGCGCATCGACCGGTCATTTCAGACGGGCGAACGAGCAGAGCTCGCCCGCCCTGAGATCGGCATCGCAAGCGACGCCTCACCGCGAGGCCGCGCGCAGGCCGTCGAGCGCCGCGGCGGTGTGCGGGCCTAGCCGGCCCTCGAGCCGTTCGAGATCGGCGAGCGTGTCCAGGTCGTCCGCGAGCTCCGGCACCTCGGCGCTCACGAAGGCGGCGCTCAGCCGCTCGGCCCGCGCGCGGAACCGCTCTGCGCTGCCGGGCCCGTACACCGGTGCGAAGAGATGCGTCGACGAGAGGGCAAGCGCATTCGTCGTGCCGTCGGCCGCCTCGACGATCGCGAGGCCGCGCTCGGGCATCGCACCGAGAAGCGCGAGCAAATCGCGCGGCCGGGCGCAGGGGAGGTCGGCGTTGACGATCAGGATCGGGCCCGACTCGATGCTCCGCAGCGCCGCCTCGACCGCTTCGCCCTGCCCGTCCTCGCGCGCGACGAGCGTCCGGCCGACGCTCTCGCACGCGGCGAGCACGTCAGCGAGCATCGCCTTCGCGAGCGCCGCTCGCGCGGCTTCCGGAAGTGGAGCGAGCCGCTGCTTTGCGTTCTCGCCTCGGAAGGGAACGACGACGGTCGGCATGCGGAGAGGAGACTATCCCGCAGTGCCCGGCTCGGGCCCGCCGCGCGCACGAAAAACGGCCCGTATAGAAGGCACATCCCGCCTCCTCCCCGTTGCAGATCGTATCGGCGAGATCGTCACGAGTGTGTGACGGGAACGTGCCGAATGTGTGCCAAACGCTTGCGCTCTCGCGGGCCGCCTACGCGGCCTGGCCGGGCCCGCTGGTCGACCACTCGCGCAGCTCGTACCAGTGTGAGTTGCGCAGCGCATCGGCGACCTTGGGGTCGGTGTGCGCCGCGTTGAAGACGTTGTGGTCGAGGTCGGCGCAGATCGCCACCGCGCTGAGCGGCACGTCGACGAGCTCGGCAAGCGCGTCAGCGGGCAGCTTCGCCTCGGCGACCGTGTAGTGCATGAACTGCAGGTTGGGCGCCACCTCCATCAGCTGCGGCCAGTCAGGGCAGGTGCGCGAGCTCACGACGGACTCTTTCCCGGCACGGACAGCCGCTCCTCCACGAGCGTGGCCAGCGCGCCGATGAAGGCCGGATCGTCGTTCAGCGACTCGATCCGCCCGAGCTCCAGGCCGAGCTCGGCCGCTCGCTCTCGCGCCTCCACGTCCAGGTCCCAGAGGATTTCCAGATGGTCGGAAACGAACCCGACCGGCGCGACCAGCACGCTCCTCACCCCTGCCTCGTGCAGGCGCGCGAGCTCCTCGAGGATGTCAGGGCCGAGCCACGGCTCCCCGGTCGGGCTGGCGCTCTGGAAGGCAAACGACCAGCGTTCGAGACCGGCCCCCTCGGCGACCAGGCGCGAGGTCTCGAGCAGCTGGTCGCGATAGGGATCGCCGTCGGCCAGGATGCGCTCCGGCAGCGAGTGGGCGGTGAACACGACCCAGGCATCCGTTCCTCTCACGCGATCGGCGAGCACGTCGACGAACGGCTCGTGGTCGTGCCAGCTCTCCACGAGCTCGAGCTCTGCGCGGCCGCCGACCGCCGCCTCCAAGCGCTCGCGGTACTCGCCGACCGAGAGCCGCGAGTAGTGCGGCGCGAGCACGACGCCGACGATCCGCGTCGCGCCGCCCGACAACGCCGACTCGACCGCCTCCGCGATCCGCGGCTGCCAGTGCTTCATGCCGACGAAGACCCGCACGCCCAGTTCCCGCTCCAACGCGGCCCGCTGCGCCTCGGTGACGTCGTCGAGCGGCGAGCGCCCGCCGATCCGTCGGTAGCGCTCGGCCAGCCTCGCGACTGCCTCGTCCGAGACCGGGCGCCCACCCCGCACGTCCTCGAGGTACGGGCGCACGTCCTCGGGCCGCGACGGGCTGCCGTACGCCATCAAAACCACCGCATTCATGCCGACCCTTCCATTCCGTCGTGTCGACCGGTCATTTCAGACGAACACACGGGCAGAGCCCGTGTGTCCTGAGGGAGACACCGCAAGCGGTGTCTCATGCGGCCACCGGCGTCCACTCGTGCACCAGCTCGACCAGGCGGCGAAGGTCGGCGGGGTCGGTCTCCGGCAGCACGCCGTGCCCGAGGTTGAAGATGTGGCCCGGCCGTCCCGCGGCGCGCCGAAGCACGTCCTCCGCCGCGGCCGCGGCCCGCTCCCAGGGCCCGAGCAGCGCCGCACCGTCGAGGTTGCCCTGGATACCGCGCTCGAACCCGACCCGCTCCCAGGCGACGTCCAGAGGCAGGCGCCAGTCGACGCCGATTACGTCGCCGCCGGCCTCGGCCCGCTCCTCCAAGAGGTGCGCATCGCCGGTCGCGAAGTGGATCGTCGGCACATCCACCGCCGCCAGCACTCGCGCCGAGTAGGGCGCGACGAACTCGCGGTAGTCGTCGACCGAGAGCGCACCGGCCCAGGAGTCGAAGAGCTGGATCGCGTCCGCGCCGGCACGCACGCAGGCGGCCACGTAGGCCGCAAAGCAGGCCGCGAGCTTCTCCATGAGCGCGTGCCAGACCTCCGGCTGCCCGTACATGCAGGCCTTCGTCAACGTGAAGTCGCGCGTGGGCTTCCCCTCGATCAGGTATCCCGCGACCGTGAACGGCCCGCCGGCGAAGCCGATGACAGCCTGGTCGTCGCGCAGCGCCTCGCGCACGAGCCGGACCGACTCGAGCACCCAGGGCACCGCCTGCTCGGGCTCCGGGACGACCAGGCGCTCGGCGTCCGCCGCCGAGCGCACCGGCTCGGCCACGACCGGCCCGACGTTCTCGACGAGCTCGACCTCGACGCCCATCCCGAGGACGGGGAGCATGATGTCGGCGAACATCACCGCAGCGTCGACGTCGTGCCGCCGAACCGGCTGCAGCGTGACCTCTGCGCAGAGCTCCGGGTGGTGCGCGATCTCGAACAGCCCGAACTGCTTGCGGAGCTCGCGGTACTCGGGCAGCGAGCGGCCGGCCTGGCGCATGAACCAGACGGGTGTCCGCTCCACCGGCTCCCGGCGGCAGGCTCGTATCAGCAACGGCTCGGTCACGAGCTCAGGGTAGCTCCCAGGAACCACCAAGCCGGATCGGCCCGGAGCCCGCGGAGTCGCGGCTGAAGACGTTCAGCTCGAGCGCCCGCTCGTCACGCGCCAGCTCGGCGTCGAGCTCCTCCGAGTTGACGATCACATCGACGAGGAAGCGCCCCTCGCGCATCGGCAGGCCGGGGAAGCGAAGTCGCAGCGGCTCCAGCCGCGCCGGCCGCAGCCGCACTCCTTCGGCGGTCTGGGAGCCGAGTGGCTGCCCGGCCGCATCGCGGAAGCCGACCGTCACGCGGGCGCCCTCGACCCCGTCCTCCGCGTACAGCCAGACCTCGATCGTCACGGGCTCGCCCTCGGTCACACGGTCGCGGGCGCTGCCGTCGCCTCCGATTGCGCGCACCTCGTGCACGCGGCAGAGCTGCGGCCCCGCGCCGTCCTGCGCGGCGCTCGCGTCGGTCGAGCGGCTGACCAGCCGGCGGTGGTAGGCGCTGACGACCTCCACCGCCCCGCCTGCCTCGACCACGCGCCCGTGCTCGAGCAGCAGTGCGCGATCGCAGACCCGCTCAACCGCGCCCGGGTCGTGCGAGACGAAGACGATCGTGCCGCCGGCCCGCTTGAAGTCGGCGATCCGCCCGAAGCACTTCTGCTGGAAGGCCTCGTCCCCGACCGCGAGCACCTCGTCGAGAAGCAGCACGTCGGGGTTGACGTGCATAGCCACCGAGAAGCCGAGCCGCATGTACATCCCCGAGGAGTAGGTGCGCACCGGCACGTCGGCGAAGTCCTCGAGCCCGGCGAAGCCGATGATCTCGTCCAGGTGCTCGGCGACATACCGCCGCTTGAGGCCGTAGATCGCGGCGTTCAGGTAGACGTTCTCGACGCCGGTGAAGTCCGGATGAAAGCCGGCGCCGATCTCGATCAGCGAGCCGACCCGGCCGCCGACCTCGAGCTCGCCGAGGGTCGGCGCATAGATCCCGGCGATCAGCTTCAGCAGGGTCGACTTTCCGGAGCCGTTCTGGCCGACGATCCCCAGTGCCTCGCCCCGCTCGACCTGGAAGTCGACGTCGCGCAGCGCCCAGAGCTCGCGCGTCTGCGGCAGCTCACGCCGGAGGATCATCTCCTTGAGCGAACGGTTCTGGGAGAGGCGGATCTTGAACAGGCGGCCGATGCCGCGCCCTCGGATCTCGCCGGCCGCGACGGCCGCGACGGCCGCGTCCACGCTCAAAGCTCGACGGCCAGCGAGTCCTCGTGGCGCTGGACGACGCTGAGCCCGGCGACGGCGAGGGCCGGGCCGACGAGGAAGATGTAGAGGAGCTCGCCCGGGCCGGGCACGGTCGCCTGCAGGAGCACGGCGCGGATTCCCTCGACGTAGGGCGTGACCGGGTTCCCGTAGCGAAGGATGTCGATCAGCCAGGGGTGAGCGGATCCCGCGGGCAGCTGGTCGAGCCCGTACAGGATCGGCGTCAGGAAGAACCAGGGCAGGAAGACGACGGCCAGGAGATGCTCGACGTCGCGGTAGAAGACGTTGGCGACCGAGAACAGCCAGGCGAGGCCGAGTGCGAGGCAGAGCAGCCCGGCGAAGAAGGGGAGCGCGAGCGGCACGTAGCGCGCGGTCGAGGGCACGACGGCGATGTCGATCGGGATCAGGATCGCGAACATGACGAGCGCGGAGGTCGTCTGCGCGAGCACCGAGGCCGCGGGAACGAGCTCGCGCGGGAACCAGACCTTCTTGATCAGGTCGGCGTTGGCGCGCAGCGACCCGCTGCCGAGCTGCACCGACGACTGGAAGAAGCCCCACACGGCGAGCCCGACGAGGACGAACAGTGGGTAGTGCGGGATGTTCCGCGCCGCCTTCCAGAGCACCGAGAAGAGCAGGGTGTAGACGAGCATCATCGAGAGCGGGTAGACGAGCGACCAGACCAGGCCGAGCGCGGAGCCCTTGTAGCGGACACGGATCTCTCGGCGGATGAGCGTCCAGAGCAGCTCGCCGTAGCCGCTCAACCGCGCGAAGTCGGGCAGCAGCGCCGGTCGGGTTGCAGTCGCGGTGTTGACGGCCACGCGGGCAGGATACTTCCCGGCTTCCGATGAGAATCGTGGTCGACGTCAGCCCGCTCTCGCGGCCCCGCACGGGGATCGGTAACTACCTGCGCGGGATGCTCGCGGGGCTGTCGGAGGCGGTCGGCGGCGAGCACGAGCTCGTGGCGTTCGGGCCGTCCGGGCCGCGCGGGCGGACGCGGATCCGGGCGGCGCTGGACGGCCTGCCGCTGGAGCTGCGGCTGCCGCTGCTGCCGCGGGCGCAGTGGTGGCGGACTGGCTGGAGCCGGCTCGGGCGGCCGCCGGTCGAGTCGATCGCCGGGCCGCTCGACGTCTTCCACTTCTCGGACTGGATGTACCCGTCGCAGCGGGGCGGCGTGCGGGCGACCACGGTGCACGACCTCGTGCCGCTGCGCTTCCCGGAGCTGGTCGAGCGCGGCACCCGGCGGATGCACTCGCGGAGGCTCGACGCCGTGCGTTCGTGCGACGTCGTCTTCGCGAACTCGCGCTTCACGGCCGGAGAGGCGGTCGAGCTGCTGGGCGTTCCCGAGGAGCGCGTCGTGGTCGCGTATCCGGGCGTCGACCCGCTGTTTCGCCCCGACGGGGAGCGGGCCGGCCTCGGCGGTCCGTACATCCTCTCCGCCTCGACGCTGGAGCCGCGCAAGAACCTGCCGGCACTCGTCGCGGCGTTCGAACTGCTGCGCCGGCGGCGGCCGGAGCTGACGCTCGTCCTGGCCGGGCCCGCCGGCTGGGAAAAGCGGCCGCTGGCGGCCGAGGGGGTCCGGCAGCTCGGCTTCGTCCCGGACGAGGAGCTGGCGCGGCTCTATCGCGGGGCGGCCGCGTTCGCGTACCCGTCTCGGTTCGAGGGGTTCGGGATGCCCGTCGTAGAAGCGCTCGCTTCCGGGGCTCCGGCGGTCGTCTCCTCGCACCCGTCGCTGGACGAGGCGAGCGGCGAGGCCGCGCTGCGGGCGGATCCCGAGGACGTGGAGGCGTTTGCAAACGCGCTGGAACAGGCCATCGACGGGGGCGGAGAGCGCCGCGCCTCAGGCATCGCGCAGGCCGCACGGTTCACGCGGCGGGCCTGCGGCGAGGCGGTGCTCGCGGGCTACGCAAGCGCCATGCCACGCTGACCCCCGGACTGCAACGATTCAGACGAATGGCCAGCGCCCTCGACTACGGCTACCTCTGGGCCTGGGAGCCCATCGAGCCTCAGCAGCTAGCTGAGTCCCTCTCCGGTTTCGCCAGGCCGTGGTGGATCTGTGGGGGGTGCGCGCTCGACCTCTTCCTCGGTCGCGACACACGCCGCCACGATGACCTCGACGTCGGCCTGCTCCGGGATGACCAACGGGCGCTCTTCGACTACCTTCGCGGTTGCGGTTGGGACCTCCACTACGCGAGGCCCGAGCACACGCTCGAGCCGTGGGACGGACGCCACCTGGAAGCGCCGGTCCACGGCATCTGGGCAAGGCGGTCGGACGAGCCGAACGCCCCGTGGACCTGCGAGTTCCTGCTGAACGAGGCACGCGACGGCGAGTGGGTCTTCCGTCGAAGTGACGCGGTGCGGAGACCGCTCAACGAAATCGGCGAAAAGAGGGACGGCGTGCCCTTCCTTCGCCCCGAGATCGTTCTGCTCTACAAGGCGGCCGAGCCATCGCCCAAGAACGACACGGACTTCGCCGCCGTCCAGCCGCATCTCTCTCGTGACGCGAGCCTCTGGCTTCGAGCGGCGCTCGAGAGCTGCGACGATCGACATCCTTGGATTCAGGCGCTGGTTGCAGCGAGTCATGACCTCGGAGAGCCATCGCATGGCAGCTGATCCGTTGCGCGTCGGCATCGACGTCTCGCCGCTCGCGCTCACGCGGGCCGGGACCGCGCGGCACATCCACTCGCTGCTGGCGGCGCTCGAGGGCGAGGACGTCGAGATCCGCCGGTACTCGTTCGGCGGTGAGAGCCGCGCGCTCGTGCCGGTCCGCGACCTCGGCTGGTACCTCGCCGCGCTCCCGCGGAAGGCAGCGAGCGACGGCATGCAGGTGCTGCACTGCCCCACGCACCGGGCGCCGGCCAGCTCTTCGGTGCCGCTCGTCGCCACCTTCCACGACCTCGCCGTCCTTCGGCACCCCGAGACCTTCAACGCCTGGACGAGGACCTACAGCCGGCTCGCGCTGCCGAGGGTGGCCCGCGCGGCGCGGCGGCTGATCGCGGTCTCGGAGTTCACCCGGCGCGAGCTGCTCGAGCTGCTGGACGTGCCGGAAGAGAAGGTGCGCGTGATCCCGAACGCGGTCGGCCCGCCGTTCGTCGCCGAGGGCGAGGCGGCTTCGGGCGAGTACGTCCTCGCGGTCGGGACACTCGAGCCGCGCAAGAACCTTTCGCGCCTGGTCGAGGGCTTCAGGCGCGCGGGGCTGAACGGATGCCGCCTGCTCGTCGCCGGGATGCGCGGCTGGGGCGCGGTCGACGCATCCGGCGACGGCGTGCGCTGGCTCGGCTCGGTCGCCGACGAGGAGCTCGCGCGGCTCTACCGCGGCGCCCGCTGCGTGGCCTACGTCTCGATCTACGAGGGCTTCGGGCTGCCGGTGCTGGAGGCGATGGCCTGCGGCGCGCCGGTCGTCGCGGGCAGCACCGAGGCGGCCCGCGAGGTGGCGGGAGACGCGGCGGTGCTCGTCGACCCGCTCGACCCCGACGCGATCGCGGCCGGGCTCGAGGAGGCGCTCGACCGGCGGGATGAGCTGCGCGCGCTCGGGCTCGAGCGGGCCCGCGCCTTCGACTGGCGCGACGTCGCCCGTGCGACGGCCGAGGTCTACCGCGAGGCCGCGGCGTGAGCGACCCACTCGTCGTGCTCGACGCCGACGTGCTCGGGCGGCAGCGGACCGGCGACGAGACCTACGTGTCGGCGCTGCTGCGCGAGCTGGCCGGCACGCCCGGGCTGCGGCTCGCGGCCGTCACGCGCCGACCCGACCTCGTCCCCGAGGGGATCGAGCCGATCGAGCTCCCGGTCCACAGCCAGATCTGGCGGATGGCGGCGAGCATGCCGCGCCTCCTGCGCCGACTGCGCCCAGATCTCGTGCACTTCCAGCATGCGCTTCCGCTGCGCTGCCCCTGCCCCGCCGTCGTCACGGTGCACGACCTCTCCTTCGAGCGCAACCCGAGCCTGATGAGCCCGCGCGACCGGCTCGTCTTCCGCGCCGCCGTCCCCCGTGCCGCCCGGAAGGCCGCCCGCGTGCTCGCGGTCTCCGAGCGGACCAAGCGCGACCTGATCGAGCTCTACGGCCTCCCGGACGACAGGATCGTCGTGACGCCGAACGGCGTCGACCCCGCCTTCACGCCGCACGGCCCGAGCCCGAACGGGAAGCCCTACGCCCTCGTCGTGGGCACGCTGCAGTCGCGCAAGGATCCCGACGCCGCGATCGAGGCGCTGGCGCTGCTCGACGACAGCGACCTGCGGCTCGTCTTCGCCGGCCCGGACAAGGGCGGCCGCGCCCGCGCCGAGCGCACCGCCGAGCGCGCGGGTCTCGCCGCGCGGGTCGAGTTCAGGGGCCACGTCCCTCAGCAGGAGCTCGCCGCCCTCTACCGCGGCGCCGCCTGCCTCGTCTTCCCGTCCCGCTACGAGGGCTTCGGCCTGCCCGCGCTCGAGGCAATGGCGAGCGGCACGCCCGTGGTCGCAACCCGGGCCGGCGCGATCCCGGAGGTCACCGGCGACGCGGCGATCCTCGTCGACGACCGCAATCCGGCCGCCCTGGCAGGAGCGATCGAGCGCGCGCTCGCCGACCGCGAGCGGCTCGTCGCGGCGGGCCTCGCCCGCGCGGCCGAGTTCAGCTGGGCCGAGACCGCCCGCCGCACCCTCGCCGTCTACCGCGAGCTGCTCGCATGAGCGGCGTCGCCGCGGTCGTGATCTGGACGCCCGGCGACCCGGACCCCGGCCCGTGCCTCGAGTCGCTGGCACCGCAGGTGGACGAGCTCGTGCTGGTCGCCAACCCCGGCGGCGACCCTGACTCCGCCGGCGCGAAGGTCGTCCACAACGCCGAGACGAAAGGCTTCGGCACGAACATCAACGCCGGCGTCGCCGCAACCTCCGCCCCGTTCGTCGCCGCCTCCAACCCCGACGTCCTCGTCGAGCCCGGAGCGCTCGCAACCCTCACAGCCTTCGCCGAGAGCCATCCGCGCTGCGGGATCGCCGGCCCCGAGCTCCGCTACCCGGACGGCCGCCGCCAGCCCTCGCGCCGGAGCTTCCCGACCGTCGGCGGCACGCTCGTCCGCCGCACGCCGCTCCGGGCCCTGCTCGACCCTGCCCGGCGCCAGCGCCGCCACTACCTGCTCGACGAGCACCCCACGGAGCCCGCCCCCGCGGACTGGCTGCTCGGCGCGTTCCTCTTCCTCCGTCGCCGGATGCTGGACGACCTCGGCGGCCTCGACGAGGGCTACCGCCTCTACGGCGACGACATCGACCTCGCCTACCGGGCCCGCCGCGCCGGCTGGGAGCGCTGGTACGTGCCGGACGCCGTCGCGATCCACCACCACCAGGCCGTCACCGACCACCGCTTCCTCACGAGGCGCACGCTCTGGCACTGGCGCAGCATCGCCCGCTTCGTGCGCAAGCACCCCGAGAGCCTGCGTACGAGATGACGCTGCCGGTTCCGCCCGAGGAGCTCGTCCAGCGCGTCTCGCACATCGACGACCCGGAGCCGGAGGGCGTCTACCTCGAGAACGGGCGTGTCACCCGCGAGCGGCTCGAGAGCCTGCTCGGCCCGGACTGGTCGTGGCAGGGCAAGCGCGTGCTCGACTTCGGCTGTGGCGCCGGCCGCACGCTCCGCCACCTCCTCGACACGGGCGCCGAGCTGCACGGCACCGACGTCCACGGCCCGAGCGTCGCCTGGCTCGCCGAGCACCTCTCGCCACCGGTGCACGCCCAACGCAACGCCGACCGGCCGCCCCTTCCCTACGCCGACGGCAGCTTCGATCTCGTCTACGCGCTGTCGGTCTTCACCCACCTCGCCGACACCTGGGAGGAGTGGCTCGCCGAGCTGCGCCGCGTGCTGGCGCCCGACGGCCTGCTGGTCGCGACCTTCCTGAACGAGCGCAGCTGGGACCTGTTCGAGGCGACCCGCCCCTGGGACGAGGCGGGCACCGGGATGATCGTGACCAAGCGTGACAACCCCTGGGACCTCGGCGGCCCGTTCGTCTACCTCTCGGAGGCGTGGCTACGCGAGCACTGGGGCCGGCAGTTCGAGATCCTCCACCTCGAGCGCTTCCCGCCGCACCCGCTTCCCGCGCAGACCTCGGGTGCCGTGGTCATGAAGCCGCGGGCGCCGTTCCCGCCCCCGGAGCTGATGCAGCGGGTCGGCGAGATCGACGACGACGACCTTCAGGCGGGTTACGACGCCGTTGGCCGCCGCTGCCGGGAGCGGCTCGAACGCTTACTGCCCGAGGGTTGGTCGTGGGAGGGCAAGCGTGTCCTCGACTTCGGCTGCGGCGCCGGCCGCACGCTGCGACAGTTCTTGCCGGAGGCCGGGCGCGGCGAGTTCCACGGCTGCGACATCGACGGCCCGAGCGTCGCCTGGCTGGCCGAGCAGCTGACGCCGCCGCTGCACGTCTTCCGGAACGACGAGACGCCCGCCCTACCGTTCGAGGACGACAGCCTCGATCTCGTCTACGCCTTCTCGGTCTTCACCCACCTGACCGAGCACTGGGCCGGCTGGCTGTTCGAGCTCCACCGGCTGCTGAAGCCGGGCGGGCTGCTGTTCGCGACCTTTCTCAACGAGCAGCTCTGGCCGGAGTACGGCGCGGGCGACTGGGACGAGGACCGGATCGGCATGCATGTCACCCGCACCTGGAACCCCTGGTCGGCGGGCGGCCCGATCGTCTTCCACTCGTGCTGGTGGATCCGCGAGCACTGGGGGCGCGCTTTCGAGATCCTCGAGCTCGAGCCGCTCGACCCAGACCGCGAGCAGGGTCAGGGCGCCGCGCTGCTCCGGCGGCGCGATCCGCGCCCCTCGGAGGCCGAGCTGAAGGCGCCGAGCAACGACCCGCGCGAGCTGCCCGCGCTCGAGCTCAACGTCGCGCACCTGCACTCGGAAGCGGCCGGCCTCTGGCAGCGCTACTCGGAGGTGAAGGCCGCCTACGACGAGGCGAGCGAGTACTACCGCGGGGTCGAGCCCGAGCTTCAGCGTCTCCAGGCCGAGACGGAGCGGCTCCACCAGGCGATCGGCGACGTCGCGACGAGCCACAGTTGGCGGCTCACCGCTCCGCTGCGCTCGGCCCGAGGGCTCCTCCGCCGGAAGAACGGCTGAGGCGTGCGGTACGTTTCGGGGTCGATGGCCGAGAGCACCCGCGATGCGTCTCCCACGCGCACGACGTTCGACGACAGCCCGGGCTCGACGCACGCGATGGTGCTCGAGCTGGTCGAGCCGGGAGCGCGCGTGCTCGAGTTCGGCTGCGCGACGGGCTACATGTCGCAGGCCCTGCATGACCGGCGCGGAGCGACCGTCGTCGGCGTCGAGCTCGACGCCGAGGCGGCGCAGCTCGCGGCCGCGTACACCGAGCGCGTGCTGGTCGGCGACGCCGAGGAGCTCGACCTCGAGGCCGAGCTCGGCGCCGAGCGCTTCGACGCGGTCGTCTTCGCCGACGTGCTCGAGCACCTGCGCGACCCGGCCGCCCTGCTGAAGCGCGTACGGCCGCTCGTCGCCGAGAACGGCGTCGTGATCGCCTCGATTCCGAACGTCGCGCACGCGAGCGTCCGGCTCGCGCTGCTCGGCGGCTCCTTCCGCTACCGGGAGCAGGGCCTGCTCGACGAGAGCCACCTCCGCTTCTTCACCCGCGAGGGCGTGCAGGACCTGTTCGAGAGCTCGGGCTACCTGATCACCCAGTGGCAGCGCCGGCGGCTCGAGGTCGAGGAGACGGAGATCCCCGTCCCGCGCGGCGTCCCGGACGAGGCGCGCACCTGGGCGACCGGCGACCTCGAGGCGACGACCTACCAGTTCATCGTGTGCGCCGTTCCCTCCGAGCCCGGCCCGCAGCTCCACGCCTGGCGGACGAAGCTGGGCGAGGCGCGCACCGAGCTCGACCAGCTACGGCCGCTCGCCGCGGAGGTCGAGGTGCTCAGGGCCGAGGTCGAGGAGCTCCGGCCGCTGCGGGGCGCAGTCGAGGAGCTGGAGGCGCTGCGGCGCGCGCACGAGGTGCTCCAGCGGCGCCTCGTCGCCGAGCGCGCGGCCTTCGCGGACGGCATCGCGGCGGTCGAGGACGGCCTCTACGGCTCCCGCTCCTGGCGCTACACGGCGCCGATCCGCGGGCTGATCAAAGGCTTGCGCCGCGTGAAGCCGTGAGCCCGGCGGGCCTGAAGGAGGTCCGCCGGCGCGTGGGCGAGGCGATCGCCGGCGTGCCGATCGTGACCGGCCCGAGCGGGCCGCCCGCGCCCGAGCCGCCGGCCGTCGAGCGCCTGCCGCTCTGGCCCTCGCCAGCCCAGGCCGCCGCCGCGCCGTTCGTACACGTCCGCTTCCCGCCCGGCCACTTCTACTCGCCGCTGCCCGAAACGCGCGAGCTCGGTGCCGAGCCGCGCCATGCGGAGGTCTGGCCCTCCCCGCCGCGCGAGACGCCGGGGATCGACTGGCGCGACGAGGCCCAGGCGGCGCTCTGCCGCGAGCTCGGGCGCCAGGAGCGGCTCCACTTCCCCGACGAACCGACCGGCGACGAGGCCGACTACACGACCGCCAACGACCAGTTCTCGGCCTTCGACGCGTGGCTGCTCGAGGGCATGCTGCGGCACCTCCGCCCGAGCCTGCTGGTCGAGGTCGGCTCCGGCTACTCGACCCTCGTCACCGCCCGCGTCAACCGCGAGCTACTGAACGGGTCGGTCCACCTCACCTGCGTCGATCCATACCCGAGGCAGTTCCTGATCGACGGCGTGGACGGAGTCGCGCAGCTGCGGATCGAGAAGGTGCAGGAGACGCCGCTCGAGGTGTTCGGGGCCCTCGGCGAGAACGACGTCCTCTTCATCGACACCTCGCACGTCGCGAAGACCGGCAGCGACGTCGTCTGGCTCTACCAGGAGGTGGTGCCGCGGCTGCGGCCGGGCGTCGTCGTGCACATCCACGACATGTTCGCGCCCGGTGAGTACCCGGAGGCGTGGGTGCTCGACGGTTGGGCCTGGAACGAGCTCTACGTCGTCCGCGCGTTTCTCGCCTTCAACAGCGCGTTCCGGGTCGAGCTCGGTGCGCAGTACCTCTGGAAGCGCCACCGCGAGCTCGTGCTCGACGCGTTCCCGGGAATGCGGGAGGAGCGGTACGCGAGAACGGGAGGAGGGTCGCTCTGGATTCGCCGCGCGTGACGCTGAATGTCCCCGAAGAGCCCGAGGTCTCGGTCGTAATGGTCCTGTACGGCGGCTGGAAGCTCGCGCGACGCGCGATCTCGGCGCTCGCCGAGCACACCGAGCCGTGCTTCGAGCTGATCCTGGTCGACAACGCCTCCCCGGACGACACCCTCGAGCGGATCGGGGAGCAGGTCGAGGGCGCGACGGTGATCCGCAATCTGACCAACACCGGCTTCGGCGCCGCCTCGAACCAGGGCGCGGCGCTGGCGCGGGGCCGGAGGCTCTGCTTCCTGAACAGCGACGCGCTTGTCGAGCCGGGCTGGCTGCCGCCGCTGCTCGAAACGCTGACCGAGCCGGGCGTCGGCGCGGTGGTGCCGCTGTTCCTGAACGAGGACGGGACCGTGCAAGAGGCCGGGTCTGTGGTCGACTCGATCGGCCACTCGCACGCCGTCGGGGGCGCAGGCAACCCGCTCGACTTCCAATACCGCTTCCCCCGGGAGGTCGACTTCGGCTCGGCCGCGTGCATGCTCGTCCCGGCCGAGCTGTTCGTCGAGCTCGGCGGCTTCGACGAGCTCTTCGCGCCGGCCTACTTCGAGGACACCGACCTCTGCTTCAAGCTGCACCAGCGCGGCTTGCGCACGATCTACGAGCCACGATCGCGGGTCGTTCACGTCCGCCACGGCTCGGGGACCTCCGAGAGCGCGCGGAAGCTGATGGAGGAGCATCGCGACCTGTTCGTCGAGCGCTGGGGCGAGCGCCTCGTGCGCCGGCCGCGCCTGGTCGAGGTCGCCCAGAAGCCGCACCAGATGCTGGCCGCTCGGGACGCCGAGGCTCTCGACCGGATTCTGCTGATCGACGACCGCGTGCCCTTCACCGACCGCGGCTCCGGCGACCCACGCATGGCGGACATGCTCGCCGAGCTGGCCGCACTCTGGCCCGCGGCCAGGATCACGTTCGTGGCCTCGCACGGGACAGACGCCGAGCGCTACGCCGAGTCGCTCCTGCGCCGCGGGATCGAGGTCGTCGCGCCGCCGGTCGACTGGGAGGACTGGTTCGATACGCGCCGCTTCCACTACGGCGTCGTGCTCGTCAGCCGCCAGCAGAACGTCGAGACCTTCCGCGGCTTCCTCACGCGGACCCAGCCGCAGGCGCTGCGCGTGTTCGATACGGAGGCGCTCACCTTCCTGCGCCTCGAGCGGCTCGCGGAGCTCCTGCCGTCCGGAAAGCAGCAGCGGGCGGTGCGGGCCGAGGCGGCGAAGACGCGCGAGGCGGAGATCCACGCGGTGCAGGAGGCCGACGTGGTCGTCTGCGTCTCGGAGGACGAGGCTCGCTTCGTCAGCGAGGTGGCGCCCGGCAAGCCGTCCTTTGTTCTCCCCGGGATCGCCGAGCCGCTCCCCAGCCCGCCGGGCTTCGACGAGCGCAGCGACCTCGTCTTCTTCGGCGGCTTTCTCGCCGGGTTGGGCTCGCCGAACGCCGACGCGCTCGCGTACCTCGTCCACGAGGTGCTCCCGCCCTTCTGGGAGGACCACCCCGACGTCGGCCTGAACGTGATCGGTGCCGACATCGACGACTCCGTGCGTGCGCTCGAAGGGCCGCGCGTGCGGATCGTCGGGTACGTCGAGGACCCGGCCGGCTGGCTCTCACGGGCCCGCCTGCACGTGAACCCGATGCGCTTCGGCGCGGGGCTCAAGCAGAAGTTCCTCGACTCGATCGGCGCCGGCCTGCCGTTCGTGACGACGACGGTGGGCGCCGAGGGCTTCCCGCTCGGCGAGTTGCGCGGCTCGCTCGTCGCCGACAGCCCGGCCGACCTCGCGCTGCTCCTCGGGAGGCTCTACGACGACCGGGCCGAGTGGGAGAGGGCCCAGGCGCACCTGCTCGAGCTGGCGGCGAACCACTTCGACCGCGCAAGCTTCCAGCGCACGCTGATCGAGGCGCTGACCCACGTCGGCGTCGCGCCGCCGCAGCGCGTCTAGCGCGTCGAGAAAGAGACCTGGACCCCGAGCGTCCGCGTGTCCGGCGATCCGAACTTCGAAGGCGAGAAGGTCGGGCTCACGGAGAGCTGCAGCGTGAACGGCAGCCGGCGCAGAGGCAGCTCGAGGACGGCGTGCCCGCCGCCGGGCACGGTGATCGTCCGCTTCAGATTCCCGACCGTCGCATCGACGCGCGCGTCAGGGAGCCCGGGGAGGCCCGTTCGCGCCAGGTCGACGACGAGCGAGTGCGCCCCGGGAGGCGCGGTGTACTGCGTGTACGTGGCCGTCGGGCCGGTCCAGCCGTCGGGCGTCACGCCCGACGCGACGCTGCGGAGCCGCAGCGGCGGGTTCACGCGCCAGAGCGTGAGCTGGCCGGCCGACGCGAGCTTCGTCCCGTCGATCGCCAACCCGCCCGAGCTCGCCACGTAGCGCGGGGAATAGTCTGCCGAGCCGGGGGGCACCCCGGGGACGACCCGCCCGCTCGGCGCGATCTGGGCGGTCAGGTCCGGGATGCTCGGGTCCTGCGCGGTCAGGCCGAAGATCCGGTGAACGCTCCGGTTCCAGAACTCCGCCTGCCAGAGGACGTGCGGGTCGGCAAGGTCGGCGGTGTCGAGGAGCTCGACCCGCGCGTTGCGGCCGACCGCGTCGTCGATCCAGCTCGGATTGCCGGTCAGCCCGCCGGCGTAGCGCGTCGCCGTCGAGAGCCGCTTGAGCTGCCCGAAGACGCTGACGGACGAGAGGATCAGAAAGAGCGCGACCGAAGCCGGGAGCACCCAGCGCGCCGGGGACCGCGGGAGCGCCACGAACAGCAGCCCGGCCACGAGCGCCCCGAGGCCGACGAGAGCCCGTGTCTCGGCGACTCCGCCGGCAAGCCGCCCCGAGAGGCGCCAGAGCGGGATCAGGCCGTAGGTGTCGTTGAAGAGCGCCAGCGTGAAGAACGACTCGAAGGGCAGGGTCAGCAGAAGCGCGACCGGGACGAGCACGGCGACCGCGGTCAAGGCTGGTGGACGCGGCAGGCCGCAGGCGAGCCACGCGGCAAGGGCGATGAAGAACACCGGCTCGAGGTTGAACATGTAGCGCTCCTCGATCCGCACGGAGAAGTGCGATGCGAACGTACCGACCTGAACGATGATCCAGAGCGCCGACGCGGTGCCGACCGCCAGGAACGCCCGCTCCGCGGGGCCCGGCGCGGTCGCGCGGCAGCAGGCGAGCCCGAAGAGGACGATGAAGGCCGCGACGGGGATCACGCCGACCGCGAACCCGAGCTCTCCGAAGTGGAAGACGATCCAGCGCAGCGCCGGCCGCAGGGAGTAGTGAGTGCTCGAAAGCTGCTGGTAGGTCCCGAGGCCGTTCGAGACAGAGCCGCTGCTCGCAAGCTTCAGCACGGCGTAGGCGACCAGCCCCACGACAAGCACCGCGATCGTCGGCAGGAAGCTGCGCAACCGGACGGTGGCTGCCCGGCGGCGGCCGCCGGGAGCCGTCGCGACCGCGTCGAGCCCAAGCGAGATCAGGATCGCCGTCGGCAGCACGATCAGGAAGATCAACCCCTGGAGGCGCGTCGCCGACGCGAGCACGATCGCGCCCAGAGCGAGCGCCTGGCGAAGGAGCGTCGGCCGCTCCAGCGCCGCCGCGATCGCGAACATCGCCAGCACCGCGGCGGGCACGAAGGCGTTCTCGGTCAGGATCTCGCCCGTGTACATGAAGCCGGGCATCGCCAGGTAGAGCACCACCGGCACCACTGCCCAGAGCGGCGTCATCAGCCGCCGGCCCCAGAGGTAGACCGGGATCGCCCCGAGCGTCATCAGGCCGGAGTTGATGGTCTTGATCAGCGTGTAGGCCGTGTGCACGGAGCCGGCCCACCAGGCCGGCGAGATCAGCGCCGGGTAGATCGTCCGCAGGTGCTGCTCGTGGTCGCGGAAGAAGTAGTGCCCGGTCGAGGCGAAGCTGCGCGAGATCAGGGCGTACTCGAGCTCGTCGGGCATCTCCCACGGCGCGAGCACCGAGCGGGCGAGGAGTGCCCGGGCGACGAACGCGATGACCATCAGGCCGCCGACCAGTACCGGGGCCGCCGCCGGAGAAGCCGCCAGGGCGCGGAGCCCGCTCTCCGGGGGGCGCGTCTCGGCCGCGGAGTCGATCACGGCGCCAGTTTCACAGGAGCCGCCGGGACATGGACCAGTAGCGGGCGACGAGGCGGTTCGCCACCTGGATCGCGGCCGGCACGGAGATCATCTTCGGGTCGACGACCGGCGTCAGGTAGCGAGAGAGCTCGCCGTCTGAGACCGTCCGCTCGGCCTGCAGCCTGCGCCGGTGCCGCAGCAACCAGCGGCCGTGACCCGCGCACCAGCGCCAGCCCCTGAGCTTGTCGTCGAGCCAGCCCTCGCGAAGGGCGACCAGCAGCAGTCCGGCCTCGGCCGCGGCGAGCACCGGGGCCAGCAGGAGCAGCAGCCGCAGCGAGTAGGCAGTGCCGACGAAGATCAGCCGGTTGCGCTCCATGAAGTAGTTCTTGGTGGGGTTGCGCCCGTGCTCGTAGTCGTGCAGGACGTCACCCGCCGGGTCGAGCACGATCCGCAGGCCCCGCATCCGGGCGCGCCAGCAGAGCTCGAGGTCCTCGAGATAGATGAAGTACTTCTCGGTGAAGCCGCCGAGCTCTTCGAAGAGCCGCCGCCTGATCGCGAGCACCGAGCCGTTTGCGTACGGGATCTCCAGGAGCCCGTCGACACTCGCGGCCGGAGCGCGGAAGCCGTCCGACCAGCCCATCCCGCTCAGGTGGACCGTCGCCCCGCGCGAGTTGAGCAGCTCGGGCTCGTCGAGCAGCCGAAGCCGCGGCATCGCGATCCCGATGCTCTCGTCCTCGAGCCGCTTGACGAGCGCGCCGAGCGTGCCCGGCTCGACGACGGTGTCCGGGTTGAGGAAGAAGAGCACGGCGCCCTTCGCCTGCCTCGCCCCCAGGTTCGAGCCCGCCGCATAGCCGAGGTTCGTGCCGTCGCCGAGGACCTGGACCTTCTCGCGCGCCCGCGCCTCCTCGATCTCGCCGCCCTCCGCGCCGTTGTCGACCACGATCACCTCCGCCTCGGCGCTCGTGTCCCGCTCCAGCGAGTCGAGGCAGCGGCCGAGCATGCGCCCGCTGCGATAGGTGACGATCACGACCGAAACCTCCATCGCCGGCGGAGCGTACCCGCGCGCCTTTACAGGCTCTTCAAGGGCGTTTGTTAGCCTCGACGCCGCCCGTGAGCGCCAACGACCTCGAGATCTCAGTCGTCATCCCGTGCCTGAACGAGGAGTCGGGGATCGCCGAGGTCGTCGGGTGGGCGTGGGAAGGAATTGAACGCAGCGGGCGAACCGGCGAAGTGCTCGTGGTCGACAACGGGTCCACCGATCGCTCGGTCGAGCGCGCGGAGCGAGCCGGCGCGCGCGTCGTCCACGAGTCACGGCGGGGCTACGGCAGCGCCTACCTACGCGGGCTCGAAGAGGCGCGCGGCCACTACATCTTCATGGGAGACGCCGACGGCACGTACGACTTCCGAGATCTCGAGCCATTCCTCGAGCAGCTCGAGGCCGGCAAGGAATTCGTGCTCGGCTCCCGCTACCGCGGCACGATCCACGAGGGTGCCATGCCGTGGATGCACCGCTGGATCGGGAATCCGATCCTGACCCGGATCCTGAACCTGTTCTTCGGACTCAAGGTCTCGGATGCGTACTGCGGCATGCGGGCGATCGACCGCACGACAGCCCAGCGGCTCGGCCTCCAGGCGACGGGCATGGAGTTCGCGCTGGAGATGAGCCTCAAGGCCGCGAAGCGCAACGTGCCGATGGGCGAGGTGCCGATCGACTACTACGCCCGCGCCGGAGACTCGAAGCTGCACACCTGGCGCGACGGCTGGCGCAGCTTGCGGTTCATGCTCATCCACAGCGCGACGTTCCTGTTCCTGATTCCGGGCCTCGTCATCCTGTTCCTGGGCCTGCTGATTCTGGTGCCCATGAGCAGCGGGCCGATCACGGTCTTCGGCGTGACGCTCCACATCCACACGATGATCGTCGCCTCGACGGCAACTCTCGTCGGCGCGCAGATCGTGCAGCTGGGGGTTTTCGCCCGAACGTACGCAGTTCTCTACATGGGCGACGAAGACCGGCTGCTGCAAACGCTGTGGAAGCACGTGCGGCTCGAGCACGGGTTGCTCCTCGGGGGTGCGCTCGCGCTCGCAGGCTTCGGGATCCTGCTAGGGATCTTCGTCGACTGGGCAACAAACGGCTTCGGCGCCCTCTCGCGCGAGTATCTGGCGATTCTCGGCCTGACGCTCGCCGGTCTGGGCGTCCAGATCGCATTCGCGTCGTTCTTCCTCAGCGTGCTCGCACTCCCCACCGAGGCCGGAGCCGCCAGAGAGGCGGAGCGGGCCCGGCCGCAGGAAGCGCCGGTTGCCGTCGGCCAGCGCGCCGTGGACTAGGCGAGGGCTGCCATATGCGCCGCGTGGCGCTCGATGCACGCGTCGATCGTCTCGAGGTTCTGGCGCGTCCACTCGACGGTGTGCCGAAGACCTTCGTCGAGCGGGACCCCCGCCTCGAAGCCGAGCTCCCGGCGCGCCTTCTCCGTGCTGCCGAAGCGGTGACCCGAGCGGTCCCAGTCGCGCGGCGGGCCGAGCTCGAGCTCGGAGGAGCTGCCGCTCACCTCGATGATCGACTCGGCGAGCTCGCGGACCGTGGTCTCGACGCCGCTCGCCAGGTTGTAGACGTCTCCTGGCTCGCCCCGCTCGGCGCAGGCCAGCAGGCCTTCGACGATGTCGCCGACGTAGATGAAGTCGCGCGTGGCGCGGCCCTCGTTGTCGAGCTCGAGCGGCAGGCCTTTGAGCGCGCGGTAGACGAAGGTCGGCGTGACGTTGCGCCAGACGGTCGCCGGCGTCCCGCGCCAGCGGCCGGCGCCGAGGATCTCGCCGGGCCCGTAGACGTTCTGGAAGCGCGCCCGAACCGTCGGCAGGCCGTGCATCCGGTGGTAGTAGACGGCGTAGAACTCGCCCACGACCTTCGAGATCTGGTACGGGCTGTCGAGGTCGAGGGGCACCGGCCCGTCCTCGACAACCGCCTCCGCCTCGCCGTAGGTGTGCGGGGCGAGCGTGCAGCCGGAGGCCGCGTAGACGAGCATCTCGAGCCGCTGGAAGCTCTTCACGTGCTCGAACAGCTTCAGCGTTGTGAGTAGGTTGTGCTCGTGGTCGGCCAGCGGGTCGGCGATCGAGCTCTGGTTGCCGTGGTAGGTGGCGAGATGGAAGACGTAGTCGAACTCGTCGTCGATTCCGGCAAGGATCGCGTCGTCCGCAATCGAGCCCTCGCGCAGCTCGACGCGCGGGTCCTCGGGGACGTTCTCCGGCTCGGACGAGAGGAAGTTGTCGACCACGACCACACGCTCCTCGCCGCGGGTGAGCAACTCGCGGACGAGATTGCCGCCGACGAACCCCGCGCCGCCGACGACGAGCGCGCTCACTTCGCGGGCTGCTTCTCCGGCTCGAGCCGGAGGTGCGTGTAGGTCTCCTCGATGCCGTGCTCGCGGTAGTAGGCGATCGCGTCCGCGACGCCCTGCTCGAGCGGCGTCTCCGGCTTCCAGCCGAGCTCCTCGACGGTGCGGCTCGGGTCGAGCAGGATCGTGAAGGCGTCGTCGGCGCTGCGCTCGCGCACCTCGACCTCGGGCGCGGGGTCGAGCGCGAGGGCGGCGACCGTTGCGTCGAACAGCTCCTTGATCGAGAAGTCCGCGCCAGAGGAGGCGTGGTAGGCGCCGCCCGAGCCCTGGCCGTCGAGCGCCGCGACCACGAGGTCGATCAGGTCCTGGACGTAGATGAAGTCGCGCCGCGTGTCCATCACGAAGCAGGGCTTGCCCTCGGTCAGGCGGTGGAAGAAGGTCGGCAGCGGGCCGCTGACGTTGCGCGGGCCGTACGCGTTGGCGAGCCGCAGCGAGACCCAGTCGAGCCCGCTCAGGCGCACGTAGTGCTCGCCGGCGGTCTTCGAGATCGCGTAGCTCGACTCCTCGGGCCGCAGCGGGTGGTCGAGCGTTATCGGCTGCTCCAGCGGGTGCAGGCCGTAGCAGAGCGCGGTCTGGAAGTAGACGAGCCTCCGAACACCGGCGGCCTCCGCGGCCTTGACGACGTTGGCGGTGCCGGCCGTGTTCGTGGCGGCGTCCTCGCGCCAGTCGTCCGGGTCCTTGTACGAGGCGGCTGCGTGGGCGACGACCTCGGGCTCGAAACCCGCGAACGTCTTGTCCACGAGCGCCGAGTCGACGATCGTGCCCTCGACCAGCGTCAGTCGCTCGTGCTCCGAGAGGCTGTCGCGCCGCGCCGTGGCGAAGTTGTCGATCACGAGCACCTCGTCGCCGCGCGCGAGCAGGCGGTCGGCGAGGTGCGAGCCGATGAAGCCGGCGCCGCCGGTGATCAGGACCTTCACGCCGCCGTCTCCGCCAGCCTCTTGAACGAGTCGGCGCGGTCGTGGAAGGCGCGCTGCCAGAGCTCCAGCGAGAGCAAACCCCAGAGCTTTCGGCCAAACCGCGGCTCCTCGTCGAGCCGCTCGAGCACCTTCGAGTTGTCGACCAGCGAGCGGCCGCGCGCCGCGTCCGAGGAAAGCGTGTCGACGACGAACTCGCGCACCGGGCCGCCGCGCATCCACTCCTGCAACGGCACCGGGAAGCCCATCTTGTCGCGGCGGTTGCGCACCGGCTCGGGGAGCACCTGGTCGAAGGCGGTCTTGAGCACGTGCTTGAGATGGCCGTCCTTGAACTTCACGTCGGCGGGCATCGTCGCAGCCAGCTCGACCAGGGGGTGGTCGAGCAGCGGCACGCGCGACTCGAGCCCGTGCGCCATGCTCACCCGGTCCTCGACCTGGAGCAGCGCTGGCAGGAGGGTCTTGAAGTCGAAGTGGGTCATGCTGTCGAAGTACGACTCCTTCTTGACGTTCGGGCCGTGGAAGATTTGCCTGAACGTCTCGAACGGCGAGTACTCGCCGAGCTGCGCCCAGTCGATCTCGTCGCCGAGGCCAGGCGCGCGGTCGATCAGGCGGAAGTATCGGGCGTCGAGGTCGTCGAAGAGGCCGTCGCGCCAGAACTCGCGCAGCAGCGGCTTGTACTCGCGGAGTGTCTCCAGGTTCGGGATGATCGACTCGTAGGTGACGACGAAGTTGCCGGAGTGCATCGTGCCCTCGATCGCGCCCTTGATGCACTGCTCGAAGTAGGCGATCAGGTAGCGCACGTAGCCGCCGAAGATCTCGTCGCCGCCCTGTCCCCCGAGCACGACCTTCCGGTGCTGCGCGGCGAGCTCCGAGACCATGAACTGCGGGAACGAGCCGGGCCCGGCGACCGGGTAGTCGAGATGGTAGACAACCTCGCCGATCCGCTTGACGAAGTCCTCGGGGCCGATCTCTACCTCGTGCAGCTCGAAGCCGCGGTCCTCGGCGACGCTACGGGCGTAGCGGCTCTCGTCGTAGCCGGGCATCGCGAAGCGGCCTGTGAAGCCGAGCATCCCGGGCCCATGGGTGGTCGAGGCGAGCGAGGCGATGATGCTCGAGTCGAGGCCGCCGGAGAGGTACGAGCCGATCGGGACGTCGGCGCGCAGGTGGAAGGAGATCGAGTCGGCCAGCAGCTCCTGGACGCGCCGCTCGTAGAAGTCGCCGGTGTGGTCAAAGTCGGGCTCGAAGTAGACCTCCCAGTAGCGCTTCGTCTCGACGTTCCCGTTGCGGACGCGCAGGAAGTGCCCGGGCAGCAGCTCGTGGACGCCGGCGAAGAGCGTCTTGCCGGCGAGGGGGAACTGGAAGGTCAGGTAGTCGGCGAGGCCGGCGAGGTCGGTCTCGACCTTCGGGAGGAACGGCAGCAGCGCCTTCACCTCGGAGGCGAAGTAGAGGACGCCGTCGACGACCGCGTAGTAGAGCGGCTTGATCCCGAAGCGGTCGCGGGCGGCGAAGAGCGTCTGCGTCTCCTCGTCCCAGAGCGCGAACGAGAACATCCCGCGCAGGCGGTCGAGGCAGCCCTCGCCCCACTCGCGGTAGGCGCGCAGGATCACCTCGGTGTCGGAGCTGGTCGTGAAGCGGTCCTTGCCGAGCAGCCCGCGAAGCTCGATGTAGTTGTAGATCTCGCCGTTGTGGGTGACCCAGTTGCCGGCGCCGTCGGTCATCGGCTGGTCGCCGCTCTCGAGGTCGATGATCGCGAGCCGCCGGTGCGCGAAGGCCACGACCGAGTGGTCGTGCACCCACGTCGCCTCGCCGTCAGGGCCCCGGTGCCGGAGCAGGTCGTTCATCAGCTCGACCGTGCCCTGGGCGTTCCGGAGCGGAGAGAGCGAAAGACTCACTGCACCGCCGATCCCGCACATGGCGCCACAGGATAGTGGCGACCCGTAAGGGCCGGGTAAACGGGCATCTAAGCTTGAGTGCCATGGCACCGGCAGTCACCACGACCGCGCGAGCGAGGCGCCAGCGGCCCCCGCGGGGCTCGGCGGGCTACCTGCGCACGCACCGGAGGCTCCTCTGGCGGAGCACGCGAAACCAGATCCGCGTCCGCTACGCCGGCTCGATCCTGGGAGTCTCCTGGGTCGTGCTCGCGCCCGCGCTCCTGCTCACCGTCTACGGCGTCGTCTATCTCGAGGTCTACAAGGTCCGCGCGCCCGGACTTGGCGCCACGGCCTTCGTCCTCTACATCTTCGCCGGGCTCGTGCCCTTCCTGATGACTGCGCAGGCGCTGACGGAGGGCGCGGGCTCGCTGGTCGACGATCCCTCACTGCTCACGAACACCGTTTTCCCGATCGACCTCGCGCCGGTGCGCGCCGTGCTGTCCACGCTGCCCGTGCTGCTGATCGGAACGTCGGCGGTGGTGATCGGCTCGGCCGCCAGCGGCCGCGCGGACTGGCCCCTCGTCCTCCTGCCCGCGGTGATCCTGCTTCAGGTGATGGCGCTCGTCGGCGTCGCCTGGTTTCTCTCGCTGGCGACGGTCGTGGCCCGCGACATCCAGTACGTGATCACCATCGTGATCCTCGTCCTGCTCGTCGCCTCGCCAATCGCCTACACGACGCGCGCGCTCCATGGGCCGGTTCGTGCCCTGATCTTCGTCAACCCGCTCGCCTGGTTCGTGATCGCCTACCAGAAGATCCTCGTGCTCGGCGAGAGCCCCAGCCCAGGGCACTGGGCCGCGCTGGTGGTCGCCGGCTGCGGGCTCTTCCTGGGCGGCAGCCGCTTCTTCGTCTGGGCCAAAGGGGTGGCGATGGACTATGTCTGAGGCAGCCGTCCGGATGACCGGCGTCGGCAAGGCCTACAAGGTGTTCTCCTCGCCCTTCGGGATCCTGCTCGACGCGGTCGGAATGCCGCAGCTGATGAAGCACCGCGAGTTCTGGGCCGTCCGCGGCTTCGACCTCGAGTTGCACCCCGGGCAGCGGATCGGAATGATCGGCCGCAACGGCGCGGGCAAGTCGACCCTGCTGAAGCTCGTGACGCAGAACGTGCGCCCGACCGAGGGCGAGGTCGAGGTCAACGGCGAGGTGCACGCGCTCTTCGAGGCGAACGGCGGGCTCCACCCGGAGTTCACGGGCTACGAGAACATTCGGGGCGCTCTCGAAGCGCTCGGGCTCGGTCCGGCCGACATCCGCGCCGCCGAGCTCGACATCGCGGAGTTCACCGAGCTCGGCCGCTTCCTGGAGCAGCCGCTGAAGACGCTTTCGCTCGGCATGCGGAGCCGGCTCTCGTTCGCGATCGCCACCGCGATCACGCCCGAGATCCTGATCGTGGACGAGGTGCTCGGCGCAGGCGACGCCTACTTCTTCGGCAAAGCGGTGGCGCGGATGCGAGGCCTGGTCGAGAGCGGCGCCGCCGTCCTGATCGTCTCGCACGCGATGGACCAGATCGTACGCTTCTGCGAGGAGACGATCTGGCTCGATCGCGGGCGCGTCGTGATGCGGGGGCCGAGCCAGGACGTCGTCAAGGCTTACGAGAAGTTCATCCGCGAGCTCGAGGACCGGCGGCTACGGGCGAAGAACCGCAAGCGCGGGTTCGAGGCGTTCGAGCGGGAAGGGCACACCGACGAGCTCGAGGTCGCAGTGACCGGCGAGTGCGAGGTGACGCGGATCGTGCTCCGCCGCGACGGCGAGCAGGAGGACGAGCTGCTCGTCGGCGGGCCGCAGGACGGCGACGAGTCGGAGTCGAGCTACCTCCCGCTCGAGCGCGGCGCCTGGGAGCACCCGGACCAGGACGGCGGCTGCTTCTTCCGCCGCGTGCAGACGGGCGCGGAAGGGCTCGTCGTGTTCGCGCTCTGGTTCTTCTATCCGCAGTCGGAGTACGTGGTCGAGCTGACCTACCGAGCCCCGGGGGGCCGCGTTGCCAGCCTCTCGCGCTCCGGTTCGGAGCTCACGCGGATCGAGCTGCCGGCGACGACCGAATGGCGGACCGAGGAGCTCCGGATCGGCGCCACCGCCACCACCGACGAGAACGGCCCCGTCGGCCTCAGCCGCTGGCCGGGCGCACACGGCATCCTGATCGAGCGCGTGCGGATCGTGGACACCGACGACCGGGAGCGGGCGCTGTTCACCGTCGGCGAGCCGCTCCGCGTGGTGGTCGACGCCGTCGCCGAGGGTTCCGGCCGGTTCGCGCTGATTCCGGCGGCGCTCGTCTTCCGGCAGGACGCGATCATCGTCACGCGCCACGTCGGCGAGCGTCTGGAGCTCGAGCTCGACGAAGGCGACCGGATCGAGGCCCGACTCGACCTGGGCCCGCTCCAGCTCGGGAACGGCTCGTACCTGCTCTCGGTCGGGCTGTACAAAGAGCTCGACGTCCAGACCACGACCCACTCGGAGATCTACGACTACTTCGACCGGAGCTTCGAGTTCAGCGTCACGGGCAACCCGCCGCTCCACGACGAGGTCTTTCGCCACCCGGGCGAGTGGACCGTGCGGACGGCCGTCCGGACCGACGGCTGACCCAGGTGGACGACCGCCGCTCGATCCTGCTGCTCTGCAATGACGACCGACGGCAGGCGGGCAACGTCCGCGACCACATCCGCGCGATCAGGCAGCTCTCGTGCCACGACGTCCGCACGTTCAACCCGACCCTTGCACGCCCGGTCGATCTCCGCCTCGAACGGTACGACGCCGTGGCGATCCACTACACGATCGTTCCGATCATCGAGCGCTACCTCCCGGCCTGGCTCTCGGCCGAGCTCGCGCGCTTCCGGGGCCTGAAGGTGCAGTTCATCCAGGACGAGTACCGCTGGATCGATGCGGTCACCGCCAAGATCCGGGAGCTGGAGATCGGACTGCTGTTCACCTGCGTTCCGGAGACGGAAGTCCCGAAGATCTACGGCGAGCGCACGCCGGGGACGCGAACGGTGGGAACGCTGGCAGGCTTCGTACCGGAGGAGCTCGTCGAGCGACCAGTGCCGCCGTTGCACGAGCGGCCGTTCGACGTCGGCTACCGCGGCCGCACGGTGCCGTACTGGCTCGGGCGGCTCGGACAGGAGAAGCTGGAGATCGGCAGGCAGTTCTCCACGCGTGCCGGCGGCCTCGGACTCCGGTACGACGTCGCCTGGGGCGAGAACGAACGCCTCTACGGCGAGGAGTGGGTTCGGTTCCTGAGCTCCTGCCGCGCCACCCTCGGGACCGAGAGCGGCGCGACGATCGCCGACTACGACGGCCGGGTCGAGGAGAGCGTCAAGGATTACCTCGCCGAGCATCCCGCGGCGTCGTTCGAGGAGGTCGAGCAGGCCGTCCTTGCGCCCTACGAGGGCAACGTCGACATCCGCGTGATCTCGCCGCGCCAGTTCGAAGCCGCGGCGCTGCGGACGGCGCTCGTGCTCTTCCCGGGCGACTACTCGGGCGTGCTCGAGCCGGGGCGGCACTACGTTCCGCTGGAGAAGGACTTCTCGAACCTCGAGGACGTAGCCGAGCGGTTGCGCGACCTGCCCTTCCTGGAGGAGTTGGTCGCCAGGACGCACGAGGAGATCGCCCGGGACGAGAGCTACTCGCTCGCCGCCTTCGTGCGGGAGTTCGACGACCTGGTCTCGGAGGAGGCGGCCACCCGCGTTCCGGGTCGAGGCCTCCCCTCCGCGCCGCCGCGCCGCCTGCTTTCCACGCTACAGACGAAGGCCGGGGTCGGCGCCAACGCAACCGTCAGGACCGCGATTGCGCTCGGCGTCGTCTCCAGGCGCTCACGCCTTCGCGCTCTCGCCCGCGACTATCTCGGCGACCGGGAGGCCCGCAGCCTAGTCCCGGCCTCGGCGCTACTGGAGGACCTGCTCCGCGTGGCCGTGCTGCTCGACGCGAACGGCTTTGCGATCGAGCCTTCATTCGATCCGGCGGCACGCCGGCTCACCTTCGCGTCGACGAAGAACTCCGCCTCGGGCTCCGTGCCGCGGGAAGCTGTCGCCGAAGCGCTCCGGTCCGGGGAACTCGAGATCGTCTGGAGCCACGTCGCGGTGGGGACCGAGTTTCAGGTCCCGCAGGCAGCCAGGCGCGGCTTCCACGTTCGAGTCGGCTACCACGGAATCGACGGGGCGCACAGCTTCCGCGCGCTGCGGCGGCTCGGACCCCGGCTGCCGCGGCAGGTGCTCGCGGCCCTGGAGCCGCTCCTCGGCTGACTACTTGTCAGCGGTGATGTAGAGATCGAGCCCGACGACGCGGGCGACGTTGTTCAGGAACCACTCGCGCCTGATGCCGTAGCGGAAACCGTCGAAGTTCTGCACGTCGATCTTCACGCGTGCGAACCGCGAGAAGAGGTTCCGGACCTGAGCCTTCGAGACGAAGTCGGTGTGCGGCGCTGCCTCGTCCGGGGTTGCGTCGTACAGCCGCCGCAGCGCTGCCTCGGACTCGGCCGCGCTCATTCCCTTCAGGCGGTCGCGAAGCCTGAGCACCACTTGCCGGAGCGAGTGGCGGTTGTAGAGCATCACGACCGCCCGGCCACCGGGCCGGAGCACCCGGTACACCTCTTCGATGCTCCGCGGCAGGTTTCCGGTGTGATGCAGGCAGCCGATCGTGTAGACGTAGTCGAAGCTCTCGTCCTCCCACGGGAGCTCGAGCACCGAGGCCTGCCGCGCGTTCTCCGTCGGCTTGCCGAGCCACTCGAGCCGCTGGCGCGTGATGGCCACGGGCGCGGCAGCGATGTCCGCGGCGTAGTAGTTGGCGCCGCGCTCGGCCAGAAGCTGGCCCAGCGTCCCGAAGCCGAGGCCGATCTCGAGGACGTCTTTTCCGGTGAGGTCGGGCGGCACGTAGCGCGCCAGGTATGGATACCGCTCGAGGTAGGCGTCGTCGAAGCGGCGCAGATCGTCCGGGTCCCGTCCGGTGATCCCGAGGCTCTGGGCGAAATTCGATCCGCAGAGGGTCTCCCAGAACGCGGCGTTGCTCTCGTCGAGAACCTCTTGCCTCACGGGAGGCAACGATAGCTGGGCGCTATCGTGGCCGCGGCAATGTGGCGCGTGCTGCTCGTCTACTACGCCCCGCATCCGCGGGCCGTTCGCCTGACCATCCGCCAGCACCTGGACACGCTCGAGCGGCTGCCGTCGGCGTGGGTCCTGCCCTACAACGCGGTCAACGGCATCCCCTCGTGGCTCGGACGCCTCGATTTCGACGTCGTGGTGCTCGACACGACCATCCTCTGCATGCGCTGGACGCCGGGGTACGAGGCCTGGCGGAGGAGGAGCGACTGGATCGCGGAGCTCGACGCCCTGAAGATCGCCTTGCCGCAGGACGAGTACCACCACTCGGACACGCTCGACGAATGGCTCGACCACGTCGGCGTCACCGTCATCGGCACCGTCCTCGACGACAGGCACCGGGACGAGCTCTATCCGCGCATGGCGAGGAAGGCGGCCTTCTACGAGCTGCTGACGGGCTATATCGACGAGGCCGCCGCCGAGCGGATGCGGCCACGGCTCGAACCGCTGGAACGCCGCAGGCTGGACATCGTGTACCGGGCCCGCAATCTGCCCTACTGGCTCGGGAGCCACGGGCAGCTCAAGCACCGGATCGGCGAGGCCGTTGCGGAGCACGCGCCCGGGCTCGGCCTCCGGACGGACATCTCGACGCGCCAGGCGCAAACCGTACTCGGCGACGCGTGGCTCGACTTCATGGCCTCGGGCCGGGCGACGATCGGCGCCGAGAGCGGCTCGAGCACGCTCGACCGCCGCGGCGAGCTGTCGGCGCACCTCGACGAGCTGCTGGCGGAGAACCCGGAGCTGACCTTCGACGAGTACACGCGGCAGATGCCGCCCGGCTGGGACGACTACGAGTTCTTCGCAATCTCGCCGAGGCATCTGGAAGCGGTCGTGACGAAGACGGCGCAGATCCTCGTGGAAGGGAGCTACAGCGGCGTCCTCGAGGCGGACCGCCATTACGTTCCGGTGCGCCGCGACCTCTCGGACCTCGACGAGGCCCTCGCGGCGCTCGGTGACCGCTCGCTGCTCGAGCGCGTGGCCGAGCAGGCGTACGCGGACATCTACGAAAGCGGCCGCTTCGGCTTCCGGCGCCTGACCGACACGGTCGAGCAGATGATGAGCGAGCATGCGCGCCCCCGGCGGCGCGGCGGCGGGGCGGTGCCGCTCCGCCCGCTCGCCGAGACCGCGGCCGCCGCAGAAGGATGGGCCGAGCGCGTCGTCGCCGCGCCGGTCGCCCGCTTCCTGGCGATCGGCAGCGAGGGGTACCCCGAGCTGCTCGGCGGCCTCCGGCTGTTCGCGAGCAACCGCCGTGCCCGGCGGCTGATCTTCGACTACCTGCTCTCGACGGAGACCCGCAACCACGTCGCCCCGCGGAAGGCGCTCTGGGACCTGATGGCGCTCGGCGTGCTCCAGCGAGCCGCGGCCGGCAGGTTCGACGGGGCGGCGTTCGACGTCTCCGTGGACGTCGACCGCGACCGGCAGCGCTTCGTCATCCGCAGCCACGCCGAGAGCGGCTCCGACGCGCCCGACGTCCCGACCGTCGACGAGCTGGCGGCGTTGCTCGAACAGCACGGCTGGGAGTTCTACGTGGACCACTCCGAGATCGGGCCGTCGCTGGCGTACCCGCTGATCCGGTCGAAGTCGGTCGAGGTCCAGCTCCGCGCCGGACCGTCGTCGCTGCCGGTGCTGAGCTGGCTCGCGCGCTACCGGCCGCGCCACGTCGCCGGCGCCCTGTCGCCCGTGCTCCGGCGCCGCTGACCGGCCACCCGCTCGACGAGGTCGAGATACCGCGCGGCGAGCTCGGGAAAGGCGTAGGCCTGGACCGCGGCGGCGTCGCGCGGCGGCGGAGGCGAGACCGGCAGCTGCGCCAGCGCGTCGGCGATGCGCCGCGGATCGGTGGCCGAGGTGCTGGAGCCGGTACCGGTCTCCCGCACGATCCGGGCCGCCTCCGTCTCTTCGCCGAGGACGAGGATCGGCCGGTCCGCGGCGAGGTACTCGAACAGCTTTCCCGTCGCGACGCTCGGCCGCTTCGCCCCTTCGGTCAGGATCAGGAGCGCGTCCGCGGCGCGCTGGAGCCGGAGCACGTCGGAGCGCTCGAGCGACCCCACGCACCGGACGATCCCGGCCAGGTCGGGACCGCCGAGCAGCTCCGCCTCGTCCGTCGAGAGCAGCCCCGCGAACACGACCTCGAGCCCGGTTGCGACCTCCGGCGGCAGCAGCCGCAGCGCCTCGACCAGGTGCCTCGCGCTCGCGCCCGTGAAGCCCATGCTGCCCGTGTGCACGAACGAGAAGCGCTGCGGGTCGACGGGCAGCTCGCTCACGCCGCCGCCCGCCTCTTCGGGATCGAAGCCGTTTGTGATCAGCTCGACCGGCCGGCCGTAGCGTCGCTCCAGGTCCTGGGCGATCAGCGTCGTGACGGCGACGACCGCGTCGGCCCGCCGGACGACGGAGCGCTCCAGACGCGAATCGAGTGCGCGCTGGGCCTTCAGCGGCCAGTCGCCGCGCGGCCGGTCGAAGCGCCACCCGTCGCGAAGCTCCGCGATCCAAGGGATGCCGCGGCGGGCGAGCCGCAGGCCGACCAGATGCGCCGACTGCGGCGGCGAGGTCGTGATCACACAGTCGGGATCGAGCCCGTGAGCCGCCCTGAGCGCCACCGGAAGCCACGAAACGACGGAAACGTCGGGAACGACGATCGACTCGACCGGGCTCGGCGGGCTCGCCACCGCAGCCATGCCCGACGCCGACCGGTCCCGCCGCTGGCGCCAGTTCAGCGAGCTCGCCAGCAGGTCGGGGGTTCGGATGACGGCCTCCGCGCCCTCGATCGGCCCCTCTCCCGAGAACCGTGACGTCAGCACCGTCACGCGCTGGCCCAGGCGCGAGACGTACTTGGTCATTCCCGCGACCCGCCGGGCGCCGACCACGAACGACGGCGGCGCGTATTGCGCGACGATCAGGATCGACAGGCCGGTCCGCCTGGACACGGGTCGAAACCTAGCCGCCGTCGGAGCGGGCGGCAGACGCGCCGAGTTCGTCGCCCCCGCCGCGGACCCGGTCGAGGAGCGCGAAGGCCGGCCGAAGCACGATCGAGAGCCCGACGGTCAGGTAGAGCGTCGGGCCCGAGCGGAACAGGCGCCGTCCGTACCGCCGGTACTGCAGGCTGTTCGGCAGTCCGTCCGGGGTCGTCGCCGTCGAGAGCCGCACCTGCTCGAAGCCCGCCGTCCGCAGGAGCCGCTCGAGCCCTGCCACGGTGAAGTGCGAGCGGTGGCGCGGCAGGTCGAGGTGAAACCACGCGTCGCCGAAGCGCCGGCTCTGCCACGAGCCGAAGTTCGGGACGAGGACGAAGATCGAGCCGCCGGGGCGGAGCAGTTCGCGCGCCCTCCCGAGGTCCTCCGCCGGCTCGACGACGTGCTCGAGCGAGTGCTGGAAGACGACGGCGTCGAAGTCCTGCTCGAGCTTCGCGTCGGCCAGCGTCCCCTGCACCATGTGCAGCCCGCGCCGGCGCCCCTCATCACACGCCTCCGCGGACGGCTCGAGCCCGGTCACGCGCCAGCCGGCCTCGGAGAGGATCGCGGCCAGGTCTCCGCGACCCGCGCCGACGTCGAGGAGACGGCCCGGCGGCCGGCGCCGCAGGACGTCGAGGGGAGCATGGCGGAGGAGACGCCGGTAGTGCCACCGGTAGAGCGCGGTCGCGAGCAGGCGCGCGAGGCGGCCGGCCGGGAAGGAGTACGCGTTGTACGCGGCCGGGTACAGCGACCCGAGCTCGTCGGGCCCGACGAGTGGGAACGTCCGGCCGGTTCCGCACGAAGGGCAGACGCGGACCTCGAACTCGCCCGGCGTGCCGTGGAGACGGTCGACTCCCCGCAGCGCCGGTCGCGGGTCAAGCGGTGCTCCGCAGGCGGGGCAGCTAGACGCGGCCGAGCCGACGCTGCTCACGCACCGCCTCCCGGAGCGAGACCAGGCGGCCGGCCGCGCGACGGCGCTCCAGCGGCGTTCGCGCACCGCGTTCCTGCGACATCCCGCGCAAGCCGTCCCGCCAGCCACGTGCCACGGCTGCGACCGCCTGCCGGTTCCGGTTCTGGCCGAGGACGAGCAGGTCGAACGCGGCCGATGCGAGCACCGACCGGACCGCCGCGGGCAGCGGCAGCTGGCGCGCCGCGTTCAGGAGCCGGTTCCGCGAGTGCCAGTAGAGCCGGAACGGCGAGCGGAGCGGCCCCGAAGCGGTTCCCTGCGCGTGCCGCACTGCGCTGGCGGGATGCAGGACGACGCGGCCGGGCGTCCTCAGGCAGTAGTCGGCCTCCTCGCCGTACATCCAGAACCGCTCGTAGAAGCCGCCCTGCGCGAGAAACTCGTGGCGCCGGACCATCATCAGCGCGCCGGAGGCCGCGGTGACCTCGCCCGGCTCTCGCGGCGCCCGGTCGCGCGGGAGGTCCTGGAGCCGGCCGAAGGTCGCCATGTTCGGGGCGATCCCGAGCCCCGCCGCCTCGAGGATCGAGCCGTCCTCCGTGAGCAGGAGCCCGGTCGCAACCGAGACCCCGGGGTCGGCGAGCACCTCGCGCAGGGGCGCGTCCCAGCCCGGCTCGACGACGGCGTCGAAGTTCACGAACGCGAGCAGCCGGCCGGTGGCTGCCTCCGCGCCTCTGTTGCAGCCCGCGCAGAAGCCGATGTTCTCCTCGAAGCGAAGCGCGCGCGCCTTGCTCCAGAAGCGGCTCACCTCCCGCCAGCTCCCGTCCGTCGAGCCCGAGTCGACCACGAGGCATTCGGCGTCGCTCTCGGCGGTGTTGCCGGCAAGCGCCTCGAGCGTGCCCGGCAGGCAGCCGGCGCCGTTGTGGTTCACGAGGACGACCGACAGCTCCACGCTGTCCGGCTAGTAGGCGCCGGTGCCGCGGAGCACGGCCGGGATCGTCTTGGCGAGGATCGAGATGTCCAGCCAGATCGACCAGTTCTCGAGGTAGTAGAAGTCCAGCCGCACGAGGTCGTCGAAGCCGAGGCTCGAGCGGCCCGAGATCTGCCAGAGGCCGGTCACGCCGGGCAGCACGAGGTAGCGCTTGCGGTGCCAGGCCTCGAGCTGCTCGTAGTCGCGCAGCGGCAGCGGCCTCGGCCCGACGAGGCTCATCTGGCCGCGCAGCACGTTCCAGAGCTGCGGGACCTCGTCGAGCGAGAAGCGGCGCAAAACGGCGCCGACCACGGTCACGCGCGGGTCCTCGCGAATCTTGAACAGCGGCCCGTCCGCCTCGTTCGAGGCCTCGAGCTCCGCCTGGCGGCCGGCGGCGTCGGCCTGCATCGTGCGGAACTTGAGCATCCCGAACTCGCGCTCACCGAGGCCGACGCGCGTGTCGCTGTAGAAGACCGGCCCGCGCGAGGTCAGCTTGACCGCCGCCGCGATCGCCAGCCACAGCGGCAGGCCGAGCAGCAGCACGAGGCCCGATACGAGGAGGTCGAACCCGCGCTTGACGAACCAGTCGATCCCGATGAACGCGGGCGGGCGCAGCTCGAAGAGCGGGATCCCCTGTCCCGGCACGTACTGGGCGCGCTGGGTGAGGAGCTCCGTGGTCTTCGGCGCGATCCGGACCTGCACTCCGCGCCGGTGGGCCTCCGAGACGATCTCCAGGAGCTCGCGCTCGCTGAAGTCGGAGTCGGTGACGATCAGCTCGTCCACGCGCGTCTCGGCCAGGACGAGCGCCAGGTCGTGGAGGTCGCCGAGCACCGGCAGCTCGATCCCGTCGGGCGACGGGGCGAGCGCCCCGACGAACTCGTAGTCGATGCCGCTCCGCGCGGCGCCGAGGGCCTGCCGCAGCCGTTCGAGGCTCTCGCCCGAGCCGGCGAGGAGCGCGTGGCGGCGGGCGCCGAGAGCGCGGAGCACGTCCTGCGTGACCGCGTCGTAGCTGGCCCGCAGCGCGCCGATCGCGAGCGCGCAGAAGACGATCGCGGTCGGCGCCAGCCCGTAGGTCCCGAAGTGGTGGCCGGTTCCGAGCCCGAAGGCGAGCGTGATCAGCGCGACCAGGAAGAGCGACGAGAGGATCCGGCCGAGGCCGGGCCGGTGCTCCCGCTCGGCGTAGAGGCCGGCCTGGGCGAAGACGAGCGCCGTGATCAGCAGCAGGAACGGCAGCCAGTCGGTCTCGACGCGCCAGAGAAACCCCCAGAGCGGCGTGCGGCCGTAGTACAGCTCCCGCACGACGAGTGCGGCGTAGAGGCCGAGCACGAGCCCGGACAGGTCGAGACAGACGAGCACGGTGATGCTCGCGAGCCTGCGCCCGGCGGCGGCGAGCTGGCTGCGCGTGAGGAAGAACGGCGTCCCGGAGCGGATGTCGACCCCGAGGCGCGCGGCACGGTCGTCGTCCGCAACCGGGGCGGGGATGCGACCCCTCCCCTGCTGCGGACTACGTATCGCCATGGCTCGTAGCCTAAGGCAGCGCTTGCGCTGCCGACCTCAGCACGCGTGGGCTTTGCCCGTGCGTGCGTCGGAAATGACCGATCGACACAACGTGGGCGCAGCCATCCGCAACCACGTCAGTGCGGCAGGCTGCGGAACGCGTTGAAGGCGGGCTTGCGCTTGCCGCCGGCGGTGATCAGCCCCGACTGCCAGCCGGAGACCCGCTTCTCGTCGCGGAGCAGGAACCAGCACATCAGCGTGATCCGCGGGTTCTTGCGCGCGATCGCGAATGCCTGCTTCAGGTACGCGGCCTGCTTTGCGTACGAGACGCCGAAGTGGTTGTCCGGCGGCCGGGTCTGGTATCCGTACTCGGTGATCCAGAGGTTCTTGTGCCCGTAGAGACGGGTCAGCAGGGTGATCAAGAGCCCGATGTTCCCGAGCCTGATGGACGAGCTTCCGCGCGGCACGGTCGCCGGCGTCTGCTGCGGGCTCCCGTAGTACGGATGGTGATCGTAGACGTCGAAGTGCCGCAGGCCGTACCTGTGCAGCGCCGCCAGGAACGTCAGCGGCGCGATCGACGGACGGATGCCCCGCGCCTTGTTGTTGCCGTTCGGGTCGGTGCCGCCGCAGGCGACGGTCTCCTTCAGATGCGTCGCGTGGACACCCGTCCAGATCGCCGTGCAGATGTGCACGTAGGCGATGGCCGCGACCGGGATGTTGCGACTCTTCGTGTGCTGCCACTGCGGCTGCAGGAACACCGGGCTGTTCGGCTCGTTCCACGCGAGCCAGCGGCGGACCGACGGGAGCGCGGTCGTGGCGCCCGTGGGCGTGAAGGTTCCGCTGTAGCGCTTGGCCGCTGCGTAGGCGAACTTCTGCAGGTCGAGCGCCTGCTTCGGCGCCCGGTTCGGCTTCTGGCCGCCGTTCGCCCAGCGCGGGGTGCCCCAGACCGAGAAGATGACCTGGATCTTGTGCTGGAGCGCGTTCTCGACGAACGTGTCGTACTGGCTCCAGTCGTACGCCGGGTCGTTCGGGTCCATCGGATGATCCGGCCGCGTCGGCGCGATCGTGTTCCAGGGCAGGTCCATTCGGAGCACCTGGACGTGCAGCGCGTTCAGGAGCGGGAAGGCGGTGTCCGGCGCGGCCATCGGTTGCACCGGGTCGTAGATCCCTTTCAGCATGTAGCGGTTCGCCGAGGCCTGCGACGCGAAGACGGCGGCGACTGCGGCGACGGCTATCAAGGCGATGCGAGCTCTTCTAGACCCCAAGTGGCTCCCTTCCGAGGCTCGGCAGCATGCGCCGGAGCCCCTCCTCCAGAGCGATCTCCGGCTCCCAGCCCAGTAGCTGCCTGGCTCTCGTGATGTCGGGCTGGCGAACCTGGGGATCGTCGATCGGCAGTGCTTCGTAGACGATCTCGCTCTTGGACGACGTGACACGGATGACTGTCTGCGCAAGCTCGAGAATCGAAAACTCGTTCGGGTTGCCGATGTTGACCGGCAGGTGCTCGCCGCTCTCGGCCAGCAGGTGCAGGCCGCGCGTCAGGTCGTCGACGTAGCAGAAGCTCCGCGTCTGCGAGCCGTCACCGAAGACGGTGATCGGCGCGTTCTCGAGCGCCTGGCGCATGAAGGTCGGGATCGCGCGACCGTCGTGCGAGCGCATGCGCGGCCCGTAGGTGTTGAAGATGCGGACGATCGCGGTGTCCACGCCCTGCTGGTTGTGGTACGCCATCGTCAGCGCCTCGGCGTAGCGCTTCGCCTCGTCGTAGACCCCGCGCGGCCCGATCGGGTTGACGTTGCCCCAGTAGCTCTCGGGCTGCGGGTGCACCTGCGGGTCGCCGTAGACCTCGCTCGTCGAGAAGAGCACGAAGCGGGCGCGCTTGAACTTCGCGAGCCCGAGCGCGTTGTGCGTCCCGTACGAGCCGACCTTGAGCGAGTGCAGCGGCTGGCGCAGGTAGTCGATCGGGCTCGCCAGCGCGGCCAGGTGGTAGACGACGTCCACCGGTTCGGCGACCTCCAGGTGCTCGACCATGTCGTGGTTGGAGAAGAGGAAAGCGTCGTCGCGCAGGTGCTCGAGGTTCTCGAGCGAGCTGGTCTCGAGGTTGTCCACGCAGATGACGCGAAACCCCTTGCTCAGGAGGTATTCGCACAGGTGGGAGCCGAGAAAACCGGCTCCGCCGGTTACGACAGCCGTGGCCATCGGCCGGATGTTAGCCGCGGTTCCCGCCGGAACCCCTGGCTCTTACGAACTCCTAACGCCCTCATCCGTGGCGGCTACCGATGTGAGGTTTCGCCGAGAAAGCGACCATTAGCGGCATGCGAGCACCACTCGGCGATCTCCTCGACCGTTTCCGCCGGACGGCCGGCGTTCCGGCCGCGGCGGCGGACGACCTCAGGTCGGAGCTCGCACCGGTGTTCGCGGCCCTCGAGGAGATCGACGCCGCCGCGGCCGCGGTCGGCGCCCGCGCCGCAGCCCGCGCCAGGGAACGCCTCGCGCAGGCGCACGAGCAGGCGAGCAGCGTGGAGGCCGGCTGGCACGCGCGCGCCGATCGGGCACGCGCGCGGGCGGGAGCGGAGCGGCGACGGCTGGCCGAGGAGGAGGCGCGGGCGATCATCGCCGCCGCCGAGCAGGAAGCCGCGCGTGTCGAGGCGCGCGGGCGCGAGCGAATCGGCCGCCTCGCGGGCGAGGTGGCGGCCTGCGTCCGGGAGTGGTCGCTGTGAGCGCGGGCTGGATCGCCGCAGGCGTCCGTGCGCGCCTGCTGCTCCGCCGCCGGCTCGGGCGGGAGCGCGCGCGGGCCGTCGCAGAAAGCCGGTCTCTCGGCGACGCCCTCGCCCTGCTCGCAGCGACCGGCTACGCGGTGGAGCTGGAGCCGGCCCATTCGCTCGAAGAAGCCCAGCGGGCCGTCGCCCGCTCGGTGCTCTTCCATCTGCGGCTGCTCGCCGGCTGGCTGCCGCCCGGAGGCGCAGGGCTGGCACGGGCGCTCGCGGCCTGGTTCGAGCTCGTCAACCTGGAGGAGCGCCTTGCCTTCCTCGGCGGGGCGGAGCTGCGGCAGCCGTTCGACCTCGGCGCGCTGGCGATTGCCTGGCCGGCCGCCGCGCAGGCGCAGACGGCAGCCGAGCTCCGTTCCGCGATCGCGGCCTCGGCGTGGGGCGACCCGGGAGGCGAGACGGCGGAGACGGTGCACTTCGGCCTGCGGCTCTCCTGGGCCCGGCGCGTCCTCGGCGCGGCGCCCGAGCTCTCCGGGCTCGTGGCGGGAGCGCTGGCCCTGCTCGTCGCACGCGAGCTGTTCGTCGCCGGCCGGCCCGTCGAGCTGCTGACAGGAGGCGCGATCCCGGTGCTCGGGCCCGGCTGGGAGACGTCGCGCACGCTCGGCGAGCTCGGCGAGGGCCTTCCCGAGCGCGCAGCCTGGGCCCTCGCGGACATCGACGCCGCCGAGCGCCTCTGGGAGGCCGAGGCGGCCTGGTGGGAACGGGTCGAGCAGGAGGGAGAGCGGTTGGCACGCCGTCCGCTCGAGGACCGCGCGGTGGTCGCGGGCGTCGCGGCCCTGCTTGCCGCAGACGCCTGGCGGACGTCGGCGGCACTGGCGCTCGCCGACCGGGGCGGCCCGCTCGAGCTGCGAGAGGCGCTCGGTGCGCACGCGTGAGCTCGGCCTGCCGGCGCGGATGAGCCGCGTCGCGGTGGTGGCGCCCGAGCCGCGCCTCCGCGAGGCGCTCGTCGCGCTCGCAGAGACCGGCGCCGTCGAGCTCGTCAACCCCCTGCCCCCTGCGCAGGGAGAGGCGCTCGAAGCGCTCGGCCGGCTCCAGCGCCGTGCGACCAGCGGCCACGTGGAGCCGCGGCTCGCCCGCGGCAAGGCCGGCCTCGCCGAGCTCGAGCGCCGCGGCGCGGCCGATCTCCTCGCCGGCGAGGTCGAGCTGCAGCGACGCGCCGAATCGGCCGTGCGCCGGCGGAGCTTCGCCGCCTTTGTCGGCTGGGCCCCCGACACCGAGCTCGCCGGCCTCGGCGAGCGTCTCTCGCCGGTCGGCGCCGCGGTCGTGGAGCTGCCCACGCCGCCCTGGTCGGATCCGCCGACGTTGCTCCGGCCGGCGCGCGTCGCGCGCCCGTTCCGCCCCCTGGTCGACACCTACGGCGCGGCCCGCTACGCCGACCTCGACCCGACGCCGTTTGCCGCCTTCTCCTTCGTGCTCATGTTCGGGATGATGTTCGGAGACGTGGGGCACGGCCTCCTTCTCGTCCTTCTCGGGCTCCTGCTGCGGCGCGCGCCGGCCCGCTGGGCGCGGCTGCGCGGGCTCTGGCCCTTCGCCGTCGCGGCCGGGCTCGCCGCGGCGCTGTTCGGCTTGCTCTACGGCGAGGCGTTCGGCCCGAGCGGCCTCGTGCCGACGCTCTGGCTCGACCCCACCGACCGGCCGCTGACCCTGCTCGCCGCCGCCGGTGCGGTCGGGATCTTCCTGCTCGCGAACAGCTACGTGATCGGAATCGTCAACCGCTGGCGGGAGGCGGGCCCGAGGCCGGCCCTGCTCGCACCCTCCGGCGTCGCCGGTCTCGCCGTCTTCCTCGGGGGCGGGATCGCCCTCGCCGGCGCCTACCTGGGGCTGACGGCTCTCACCGCCGCCGGCGGGGTGCTCGCGGTCGTCGGCGTGCTCCTGCTCGCGGGAGGCTTTCTCGCCGAGGCCGGCCACGGCACTGCCGCCGTCACCGGCGCGTCGATCGAGGTCTTCGACGCCGTCGTCCGGATCGGCTCGAACGCGGTGTCGTTCACCCGGCTCGCCGCCTTCGGGTTGATGCACGCGGCGCTGGCCGCGATCGTCTTCAGCGCCGCCGCGGCGCTCTGGGGGACGCCCGCGGGAGTGGCGGCGGCGATCCTCGTGTTCGTCTTCGGCAACGCCGTCGCGTTTGCGCTCGAGGCCCTCGTCGCCGGAGTGCAGGCGCTGCGGCTCGAGTACTACGAGCTCTTCTCACGCATCTTCGCCGGCGAGGGGCATGCCTTCTCGCCGTGGAGCATCCCTGTCGTCGACTGGAGGGAGGAACCATGATCGTGTCGTTGCTCGTCGGCGCGCCGGTGATCGCCGGCATCGCCGCTCTCACCACCGTCGGGCTGCGGCGGGCGCCGAGGCGCGGGCTGCAGCGCCTGCTCTACGTGAACGGGCTGCTGCTGCTCGCGGCGCTCTGCCTGACGGCGGCGATCCTCGCCGGCTGGGCCGATCCGGCGCACGCCGCAGCGGCCGGCTCGTCCTCGAAGAACCCGGGCGCGGCCCTGATCGGCGCCGGCATCGCCGTCGCGGGCTCGACTATCGGCGCGGGCTTCGCCGTCGCCTACACGGGCTCGGCCGCGCTGGCCGCGATCTCCGAGAAGCCCGAGGCGTTCGGACGCTCGATGGTCTTCGTCGGCCTCGCCGAGGGCATCGCGATCTACGGGCTGGTCGTCGCGATCATCCTGATCGGTAAGGCATGAGACGCCGCTTGCGGTGTCTCGGTCAGGCCGAGCAGGCTCCGCCTGCTCGGCGGTCTGAACCGACCTGTCGACACGATGTGCGGCAGGAGGCCGGCTTGTGAGCCACGCGGCCGCAATCGGTGACCCGAGGCGCGTGGGCGGCTTCGCGCTCGCGGGCGTCGAGGTGCTCCCGGCCGACGGGGCGGATGCGGCAGCGGAGGCGCTGGCGGCGCTCGCTCCCGATGTCGGCCTCCTGATCCTCACCTCGACGGCGTACGAGGCGGTCGCGGAGGAGCTCGCCGAGCGGCCGGGCCTGATCTGGGCGGTGCTGCCGGAGTGAACGTCGAGCCGCTTCGCAACGCCTTGCTCTCGCTGGCCGAGGCAAACGCCGAGCGCGAGCTGGCCGAGGCAGACGAACGCGCGGCGGCGGAGCTCAGGCACTCCGAGCAAGAGGCCGACGCGCTGGTCGAGCGGTCCCGCGCGGAAGGCGAGGCGGCCGCCGAGCGAGCAGCCTCGCGGCTGCGCGCGGAGGCGCGGACGCAGGCGCGCACGATCGTCCTCCAGGCCCGCCGCGAGGTGTACGAGCACTTCGTGGCCGAGTCGCAGGCCGCGGCCGGGAGGCTCCGGGACGATCCCGGGTACCCGGCGCTGCTCGAGCGTCTGGCGGCGGCCGCCCGCGAGCGGCTGGGCGACGACGCCGAGCTCGAGATCGACGTCCCGGGCCGCGGCGGCGTTCGCGGGCGGCGCGGCCGCCGCTACGTCGACTACTCGCTGCCGGTGCTGGTCGACGATTGCATCGAGCGGCTCGGCACGAGGCTGCAGGAGCTGTGGAGCTGAAGCCGGAGCCGAGGCCTGCCGTCGTCCGCGTCAACGGCCCCGTCGTCGAGGCCGAGGGCGTCGAGGCGGCGATGCTCGACTTCGTCGAGGTCGGGCCGAAGCGGTTGCCGGGCGAGGTGATCGCGCTCTCGGGTGACCGGGCGACCGTCCAGGTCTACGAGTACACGGGCGGGCTCCGGCCCGGCGATCCGATCCTGAGCAGCGGCGGGCCGTTGAGCGCCGAGCTCGGGCCCGGACTGCTCGGCGGCGTCTTCGACGGCATGCTGCGCCGCCTGACCGCGGCGGGCGACCTGCTCGCGTCCGGCACGCGCCCGGGCACGCTGCCTTCGGACCGGCGCTGGCCGTTCAGCCCGGCCGCGGGGGTCGGAGACGAGCTCGCGGCCGCCGGGCTGCTGGGCGTCGTCCCCGAGACGGAGACGATCGAGCACCGGGTGCTCGTGCCGCCCGGGATCTCCGGACGGGTCGAGTCGGTTGCGCCGGCCGGCGAGTACACGGTCGACGAGCCGGTGGCGGTCGTCGGGGGCCACGAGCTCTCGCTCGCGCAGCGCTGGCCGGTACGGCAGCCGCGTCCCTTCGCGGCACGGCTCCCGACCGAGCCGCCGATCCGGACCGGACAGCGCGTCCTCGACCTCTTCTACCCGGTCGCCCGGGGCTCGAGCGCGGGCGTGCCCGGCGGCTTCGGCACGGGCAAGACCGTGCTGCTGCAGCAGATCGCCAAGTGGTGCGACGCGGACGTGATCGTCTACGTCGGCTGCGGGGAGCGCGGCAACGAGATGGCCGACGTGCTCGGCGAGCTGCCGCGGCTGGAGGACCCGCGCACCGGCCGCTCGCTGCTCGAGCGCACCGTTCTGATCGCCAACGTCTCGAACATGCCCGTCATGGCGCGCGAGGCGAGCATCCACACGGGAGTCACGGTCGCTGAGTACTACCGGGACATGGGCCACGACGTCGTTCTCATCGCCGACTCGACCTCGCGCTGGGCGGAGGCGCTGCGGGAGGTGGCCTCGCGCACCGACGAGCTGCCCGCGGAGGAGGGCTACCCGGCCGGGCTCGCCTCCGCACTGGCCTCGTTCTACGAGCGGGCGGGCCGGGTGCGGATGCCCGGGGGCACCGAGGGCTCGGTGACGATCGTCGGCGCCGTCTCTCCCCCCGGCGGAGACCTGGCGGAGCCCGTCTCGGCGCACACCCGCCGCTTCGTCCGCTGCGTCTGGTCGCTCGACCGCGACCTCGCCTACGCCCGCCACTACCCGGCGGTGAGCTGGCGCGACTCCTCCTCACGCGACGCCGAGGCCGTCGGCTCGTGGCACGCACTGGAGGGCGACTGGGCCTGGCGCGAGCGGCGGACGGCCGCGCTGCGCCTGCTCGCGGAGGCCGACCGGATCGAGTCGGTCGCCCAGCTCGTCGGCGCCGGCTCGCTCCCGGACGACGAGCGCGTCGTGCTGGTGACGGCGAGGCTCCTCCGCGAGGCCGTGCTCCAGCAGAGCTCTCTCAGCGAGAACGACGCCTACTGCGCCCCCGAGAAGCAGGCGGCGCTGCTCCAGCTCGTGCTCGACCTGCACGAGCGCTGCCTCGAGCTCCTGCGCAGCGGCGTGACGGCCGCAGCGATCGAGGAGGTCGACCTCTCCGATGCCATCCGGGCACCCGACGAAACGCGCCCCGACGACGCGGCGGAGGTCGACGGCGTTCGCAGACGCCTGCTCGCCCGCCTCGGAGCGTTGCGCTGAGCGGCCCGCCCGTCGAGTACGCCGGAGCGTCGGAGATCCGCGGGCCGCTGCTCATGATCGAGGACGTCGAGGGCGTCGGGTGGGACGAGGTCGCCGAGATCCGCCTCGACTCCGGCGCGCTGCGCCACGGGGTCGTGCTCGAGGTCGATCGAGACCTCGCCGTGGTCGAGGTCTTCGAAGGCACGGCCGGCCTGCGCCTCGACGACGTACGTGTTGCCTTCTCCGGGCGGCCGCTGCGAGTCCCGGTCGGAGAGGGCTGGCTGGGGCGGGTCTGCAACGGGCGGGGCGAGCCGGTCGACGGCGGGCCGCCGATCGTCTCCGGCGAGCTGCGGGAGGTTGGCGGCAGCCCGATCAACCCGGCCGCGCGCGCGACGCCCGGCGAGGCGATCCTGACCGGGGTCTCGGCGATCGACGGCCTGGCCACGCTCGTCCGCGGCCAGAAGCTGCCGGTCTTCTCGGTCGGCGGCCTGCCGCACCTCGAGCTCGCCGCGCAGGTCGCGGCGCAGGCGAGCGTCGGCGGCGATCCGTTCGCGGTCGTCTTCGCGGCGATCGGGCTCCCGCACGCCGACGTCGCGCAGGTCCGCGAGGTGCTGGAGCGGCGCGCGGGCGAAGGCGACCTCGCCCTGTTCCTGAACACCGCGGACGACCCGCTTGCCGAGCGCCTGGTCACGCCGCGAATCGCGCTGACCGTCGCGGAGCACCTGGCGTTCGACCTCGGGCGGCACGTGCTCGTCGTCCTGGCCGACGTGACGAGCTACTGCGAGGCATTGCGCGAGGTCTCGGCCGCCCGGGGCGAGGTGCCGAGCCGGCGTGGCTATCCGGGCTACCTCTACAGCGACCTCGCCTCGCTCTACGAGCGCGCGGGACGGATCGAGGGCCGGCCGGGCTCGCTGACACAGCTCCCCGTGCTGACGATGCCCGCCGGCGACATCACGCACCCGGTCCCCGACCTGACCGGGTACATCACGGAAGGACAGCTCGTCCTTTCGCAGGAGCTCGACGTCCGCGGGATCTACCCGCCTTTCGACGCGCTGGCATCGCTCTCGCGGCTCGCGCGGCTCGGCGCAGGCCCGGGTCGGACGCGCGACGACCATCTCGCGATCGCCGCCCAGCTCTACGCACTCGCAGCGCAGGCGAGACGGACGTCCGAGCTGGCGGAGGTCGTCGGGGCGGACGCCCTCAGCGAGGGCGAGCGCCGCTACCTGACCTTCGCGGAGGGGTTCGAGACGGGCTTCCTCGCCCAGGGCCGCGAGGAGTCGCGCACCCTCGACGAGACGCTCGACCGGGCCTGGCGCGCGGCCTCCGTGCTCCCGCGACGCGAGCTGACCATGGTGGGCTCCGAGCTGCTCGCCACCCGCTACCCGGAGGAGCCGGATGCCGCTGCGGCTGCCGACCGGTAGAGCCGGGCGGCCGTGGCTCGTGCGCCGGCTGGCGACCGCCCGGCGCGGAGCCGAGGTCCTGGACCAGAAGCGGCAGGCACTGCTCCGCCTCGAGCGGCGGCTCGCCGAGCTCCTCTCCGAGGCCGAGGCGGATTGGACGGAGGCCGCGCGCGAAGCGGAGACCTGGCTCGCGCGCGCGGCGGTCATCGGCGGCGAGCGTGCGCTCGAGCTGGCCGCCTTCTACAGCCGCGAGCCGGCCCGGATCGAGATCGCCTGGCGCCGGACGCTCGGCCTCGCCTACCCCGCCGAGGCCGACGTGACCCATGCCCCCGCTCCCGACCTCTCGGCTCTCGGCGGCAGCTCGGCGCTCGTCTACGCCGCCGCCGCCCACCGGAGCGCACTCACAGCCGCCGCGGCGTTCGCAACGACACGGCTCGCCCACGAACGCACAGCCGCGGAGCTGAAGGCGACCACCCGGCGGCTCCGAGCCGTCGAGCGGCGCTGGATCCCCCGCCACGAGGAGGCCCTCGCCGCCCTCGAGCTCGCCCTCGACGAAGGCGAGCGCGAGGAGGCGGCGCGCATCCGCTGGATCGCCCGGCGCCAACCCGCGAGGCGGCGCGAACACCGCGTGCACGCGAGCACGGAGTAGTTCCCCGCACCGCCGATCAGCGCAGCCGCGGATGCCGTTTCGGCGTGCAGCGGGGACCATCTGGTTGTGACGGCGCCTCCCTGGAAGATCAAGGTCGTCGAGCCGATCGCGCTCCGCTCCGAGCCCGAGCGGAGGCGCGTGCTCGAGGAGGCGGGCTACAACACCTTCCTGCTCCACTCCGACGACGTGTTCGTCGACCTGCTCACCGACAGCGGCACCTCGGCGCTCTCCCAGGAGCAGCGGGCGGCGATGGAGCTCGGCGACGAGGCCTACGCCGGTTCGCGCAGCTTCTTCCGGCTCGAGCAGGCGGTACGGGAGACCTACGGCTATCGCCACGTGATCCCGACGCACCAGGGCCGCGGCGCGGAGCACCTGCTCGCGAAGCTGCTCGTCGAGCCGGGATCGATCGTCGCGTCGAACCTCTACTTCACCACGTCGCGCGAGCACGTCGAGCTGGCGGGCGGCGTCTGGGTCGACGTCTCGGTCCCGGAGGCGAGCGACCCGCTCTCGGCGCACCCGTTCAAGGGCAACGTCGACCTCGAGGCGCTCGGCCACGTCCTCGCCGCCTGCGCCCCGGAGCTGATCGCCTTCGTCCGGGTCGAGGCCTGCCTGAACATGGCCGGCGGGCAGCCCTTCTCGCTCGAGAACCTGGCCCGGGTCCGGGAGCTGACCCTCGAGCACGGTGTGCCCCTCATCCTCGATGCGACGCGGATCTCGGAGAACGCGTTGTTCGTCAAGGACCGCGAGCCCGGGGAGGCCGGGCGGGCCTTCCCCGAGCTGATCCGCGCGATCGCTGAGCTCTCGGACGGGGCCGTCTTCTCGTCGAAGAAGGACCACTTCGTGCCGATCGGAGGCGTGCTCGCCCTGAACGACGACGAGCTCGCCGAGCGGGCGCGCGAGCTCGTGGTCGTCTACGAGGGCTTCCCCCATTACGGCGGCATCGCCGGGCATGACATGGAGGCCCTCGCGCAGGGAATCAGAGAGTCGGCCGACGAGGCAACCGTGCGGCACTACGTTTCACAGAGCGCGTACCTCGGCGGCCTCCTGCTCGAGCGCGGCATCCCGATCGTCCTCCCGCTCGGAGCGCACGCGGTCTTCCTCGACGCGAAGCGGTTCCTGCCGCACGTGTCGCAGGAGGAGTTCCCGGCGCAGGCGCTCGCGGCCGCCCTCTACCTCGCCGGCGGCGTCCGCTCGATGGAGCGCGGCATCGTCTCCGGCCAGCACGGCGACGAGCCGTACGACGGGCTCGAGCTCGTTCGACTCACAATCCCGCGGCGCGTCTACACGCAGGAGCACCTGGCCTACGTCGCCGACGTCGTCACCGGCGTCTTCGAGCGGCGCGACCAGGTGCCGGGCCTGCGGATGACCTACGAGCCGGAGCACCTGCGCTTCTTCCAGGCGCGCTTCGAGGCGCTCGGCGTCTTCCTCGAGCCGTCCGTCGCGGTCGCCGAGCCGAGCACGCCATGAGCTCGGCACCAGCGGCCGAGCCCGAGCAGCTCGTCGAGCTCTCGACGGAGACCCCGATCTGGGAGCGCGTGTTCACCGTCGCGCCGCTCGTCCTCGTCGCAACGAGGGAGGGCGACGGCCACGACGTGGCGCCGAAGCACCTCGCGATGCCGTTCGGCTGGGAGAACTACTTCGGATTCGTCTGCAGCCCCCGGCACTCGACCTACCGCAACCTGGCCGAGCACCCGGAGTTCACCGTCAGCTTTCCTGGAGCGGACCGGCTCCTGCAGACGAGCATGGCGGCGGGCGGGCGGCTCGACGACCATTCGAAGCCGAGCCTGGCGGCGGTTCCGGTCATCCCGGCCCGTGCGGTGGACGGCGTGCTCGTCGAAGGGTGCGTCCTCTACCTCGAGTGCGCCCTCGACCGCGTGATCGACGGTTTCGGTGAGAACAGCGTCGTCGTCGGGCGGATCGTCGCCGCGTCCGCGCCGCGGTCCGCGCTTCGCGGCGCCGACGTCGACGATGCGGACCTCCTGCACCAGCTCCGCCCGCTCGTCTACCTCTCGCCCGGGCGCTTCGCGACGGCCGGGGAGACGTATTCGTTCCCGTTCCCGGCCGACTTCCGGCGCTAGCGATGCGCGGCGCGCACGGGCCGGAGCTGCTCGCCTGGCTGAAAGGCCGCGAGCCGGAGATGGTTGCCCTGCTCGAGCGGCTGGTTCTCGCCGAGTCGCCTTCGCAGGACCCGGCGGCCCAGCGAGGGCCTTTCTCGATCCTCGCCGGGGAGCTCGACCAGGTCGGCTTCGCCGTCCGGCGCATTCCCGGCTTCGACACCGGAGACCATCTCTACACGCGGCCCCGCGCACGCCGGCGAGGCGCGCCGTTCCAGCTGATCGTCGGGCACATGGACACGGTCTGGCCGCTCGGCACGGTGGAGCGGATGCCGCTGCGGCGGGAGGGCGACCTGCTGTTCGGCCCGGGAACCCACGACATGAAGGCCGGCCTCGCGCAGCTCGTGTTCGCGTTGCAGGCACTTCAGGCGTTCGAGCTCGTTCCGGCGTTGACGCCGGTCGCGGTCGTAAACAGCGACGAGGAGATCGGCAGCGGCTCCTCCCGGCGCATGATCCGGAGGCTGGCGCGGAGCGCCGAGCGCGCGTTCGTGCTCGAGGGCGGCGAGCGCGGCCAGAACCGGCTGAAGATCGCCCGCAAGGGAGCCGGCCGCTTCCGGATCCGCGTCCGGGGCCGCGCCTCGCACGCCGGCACGAGCTTCGAGCAGGGAGTGAGCGCGATCCTGGAGCTCTCCCACCAGGTGCAGCGGCTGTTCGCGCTGAACGATCCGGGGCGCGGCATCACCGTCAACGTCGGCACGGTCGACGGCGGCCTGCTCCCGAATGTGGTCGCGCCGGAGGCGAGCGCCAGGATCGGCGTCCGGGTCCCGACGGCCGCAGCGGCGGTGGAGATCGAGCGCGCGATTCGCGGCCTCCGACCCGTCCTGGAGGGAAGCTCGCTCGAGATCGAGGGTCGAATCGGCCGCCCGCCGATGGAGCCGACGCCGCGCAACCGGCAGCTACTCGCGACGGCCCAGCGGCTGGGGATGGCGCTCGGCCTCGAGCTGGAAGACGCGGGCCTCGTCGGCGGCGCCTCGGACGCGAACACGACCAGCCTCTACACGGCGACGCTCGACGGGCTCGGCCCGGCAGGCGACGGCAGCCACGCACCCGACGAGCACGTCAGCATCTCGAGCCTCGCCGAGCGCGCGGCCCTGCTGGCGCTGCTCTTGCTGGAGCCGGCAAGCGTCGCCGGCCTTCGGGCCGTCGCTTCCTAGCGGCTAGAGGTGGGTCGCGGGAAAGCCGGCCAGCGCCCGGGCGACGTCGAGCGTGGAGAGCACGCCGATCGGCGACTCCGACCGGCGCTCGAGCACGACCAGGTGCGAGGCCCCGTACTCGAGCATCTGCTGGGCTGCCCGGGCGAGCTCGTCGCTGCTCGCGATCGTCAGGACCGGCGTGTCGGCGATCGCCCCGGCGACCTGCTCGTCCAGATCGCCCTGCTCGGCGGCACGGAGCAGCGCCGCGTCGGAGACGATCCCCCAGCGCCGGTCGCCGGGAAGCTCGCCGGCGCCGTGAGCCGTGACGAGGATCGCGTGCACGCGGTAGGTCGCCATCATCCGCGCGACCGTCCGGAGCGGGGCCTCGGGCGAGCACGAGATCAGGCCCGGGTGCATCGCGTCGACGACGCGGAGCTTGGCAAGCGCGGGGTACGTCATCACAACCTCCTTTACCTCAGGCCGACGCCGAGCTCGCTGCCAACCCGCTCGAACGCCTCGAGCGCGCGGTCGAGATGCGCCGGCTCGAGCGCGGCCGAGAGCTGAACGCGGATCCGGGCCGTCCCCTCCGGGACGACCGGGAAGCCGAAGCCGGTGACGAAGACGCCTTCGTCGAGCAGCCGCTCGCTGAAGCGGATCGCGAACTCCGTCTCGCCGACGATGACCGGCACGATCGCCGCCTCGCCGTCGAGCGGATCGAACCCGAGCTCGCGGAGCCGCCTGCGGAAGTCGCGGGTTAGCTCCCGGAGACGCTCGGGAAGCTCTGGCTCGCGGCGCAGCACGCGCACGGCCTCGAGCGCGCTGCAGGCGACGGTCGGCGGCAGCGCGTTGGAGAAGAGCTGCGGCCGCGAGCGCTGGGCGAGCATCTCGCAGACCTCGGCCGACGAGGCCACGAAGCCGCCCGCCGCCCCGCCGAGCGCCTTGCCGAGCGTGCTCGTGATCACGTCGATCTGCCCCGTGAGGCCGAAGTGCTCCGCCACCCCCCGGCCGGTGGCGCCCATCACGCCGGTGCCGTGCGAGTCGTCGACGATCACGATCGCGCCGTATCGGTTCGCGAGCTCGACGATCTCTGGCAGCCGGGCGAGATCGCCCTCCATGCTGAAGACGCCGTCGGTGACGACGAGCTTCCGCGCCCCCGCCGGGGCCGCCTCGAGCCCGACGCGCAGCTCGTCCATGGACGAGTGCGCGTAGACCACCTTCGCGGCCGGCTTCGAGAGCCGGATCGCGTCGACGATGCTCGCGTGGTTGAGGGCGTCCGAGAGGATCACCGTCCGCTCGTCGGTCAGGCTCGGGATGACGGCCTCGTTCGCGTTCCAGCAGGACACGTAGGTCAGCGCCGCCTCGGTGCCGACCAGCTCGGCCAGCTCGCGCTCGAGCTCCAGGTGCGGCGCGAACGTGCCACAGATGAAGCGCACCGACGCCGTGCCCGCCCCGTAGCGGCGCAGTCCCTCGATGCCGGCCTCGACGACCTCCGGCCGGGCCGCAAGCCCGAGGTAGTTGTTGGACGAGAGCACGAGCACCTCGCCGCGGCCCGCCATCTCGACGACAGGCCCCTGCGGCGAGCCGAGGGTGTTGAAGCGCTTCAGCGTCCCCGCCTCGCGCAGCCCGTCCAGCTCTGCGCGCAGCTCCACGCTGAGGTTCCGCTCGGCGACTGTCATGCGGAACCCGTCTCGGTTCCAGCGTGGCGACCGGTCGTTTCAGACGGCCGAACGGGGAGAGCCCGCTCGGCCTGAGCACGCCGTCGCAAGCGCCGGCTCATGCGAGAGCCTCCGCGGCGCCGGGCCGCAGCCGGTCGGGGAGCGCGCCGGGATAGAGGACGATCTTGCAGGCCTCCCCGGCCTCCAGCGCCGCGAAGGCGGTCGCGAACTCCTCCAGCGGCAGCTCGTGCGTGACCAGCGGCCGAAGGTCGACGACGCCGCTCTCCAGCAGCCACCGCGTCCGGTACCAGGTCTCGAAGATCCGGCGGCCGCTGATCGCGTGCACCTCCAGGTTCTTGAAGATCAGCGTCTCGGCGACGTCGATCGCGACCGGGCGGTCGGGGATCCCGAAGAGGACGACCTTGCCGCCGTTGCGCGCGATGCGGAAGGCATCTGCGACCGCGCGGCCCGCGCCCGACATCTCGAAGACGACGTCGAAGCCGAGTCCCTCGTGGTGCTCGAGGAACCAGCCCGCCTCGTCCTCCACGGCATCGACGTCGATGACCGCGCTCGCGCCCATCCGCGTCGCCAGCTCGAGCCGGAAGGCGCTCCGGTCGGCGGCGAGGACGACGGCGGCGCCGGAGGCGCGCGCGATCGCAATCGCGAACAGGCCGACCGGCCCGCAGCCCAGCACGGCGACCGAGCGGCCGGTCAGCTCGTGGTCGCTCGTGGCGAACACGGCATTGCCGAACGGCTCCTGCAGGGTCGCGATCTCCGGCGGGAGCTTTGCGCGGTCGTTCTGCCAGATGACGGAGTCCGGGACGGCGACGTATCGTGCGAACGCGCCCTCGCGGTCGACTCCGAGGATGCTCGTGTGCTCACACATGTGGGCGTGCCCCGTGCGGCACTGGAAGCAGGCGCCGCAGGTGACGTGGCTCTCGGCCGAGACGTAGTCGCCCTCGGCGGCGAGCCGGACGCCGGGGCCCGTGGCGACGACCGTGCCCGCGAACTCGTGTCCGAGCGTGAGCGGCGGCGCGATCCGCTGCTGCGCCCAGCCGTCCCAGCGCTCGATGTGCAGGTCGGTTCCGCAGACGCTCGCGGCCTCGACCTCGACGAGCACCTCGCCCTCGCCGGGCTCAGGCACCGGCAGCTCGACCAGGCTCAGCCCCGGCTCGCGCCCGAGCTTGCGAAGTGCAGGCATCGTCTCCACGGGCAAAGGCTCCTGCGCGAGGTTCCGTCCGGCATCCGGGCCTGGCCCGACCGCGTTTCGGACAACTACGCAGCGGCCGGCCGGCGGCGTCGCGGCACCCCGAGCAGCCTCACGATATCGGTGATCGACACGAAGCCGGCGAAGCGCCCGTCGTCGAGCACGAGCCCACGGTGGAGATCCCCCTCGCTGAGCTCCTCGAGCGCCTGCAGCGCGTCCTCGTCGGGCCGGAGCCGTGGTACCTCGTCCCGTGCGACCATCCGCTCGCGGACGCTCCGCTCGTCCCATTCCCGGCGCGGCGTCTCGAGCACGCGGCGGAGCGGCAGGATGCCCAGCGCCTCGCCGCCGTGGACGACCGGGTACGCGGTGTAGCGGGCAACCCCGGCGACCCCGTCCATGAAGTCGCCGAGCGTCTCGTCGGGATCGGCCGTGACCGGGTCGCGGATCATGAAGTGGCTCACCTTCAGCCCTTCGAGCGCCTGGCGCACGGCGAGGTGGCGCGCCTCCATCCCGGCCGCGCCGAGCAGGAACCAGCCGAGGAAGGCGAGCCAGGCGCCGCTGAAGCTGCCCTGGAAGATGAACAGGGCGAGACCGCCGGCGATCATCAGGCAGCCGAAGGCGCGGCCGATCTCGGCCGCGACGACCGTCGCCCAGGCGAAGTCGTGCCTGGCGGCCCAGAGCGCCGACCGCAGCACGCGGCCGCCGTCGAGCGGCAGCGCGGGCAGCAGGTTGAAGGCAAGCAGGAAGAGGTTGATGTAGCCGAGCCAGGCGGCCACGCCGTCGACCGCGTCCGGGAGCGGTGCGAGTGCCGCGAGGGCGACGAAGACACTGCCGATCACGAGCGTGACCAACGGTCCGGCGATCGCCATCCGGAACTCCGCGCCGGCGCTCGGCAGCTCTCCCCGGAAACGGGCGACACCGCCGAAGAGCCAGAGCGTGATGCCTTCGATCACGAGGCCGTCGCGCCGGGCCTGCACCGCGTGCCCGAGCTCGTGCAGCAGCAGCGACACGAAGAAGAGGACCGCCGCCACGAGCGCCATCCCGATGTACTCGCCGTGCGAGAGGCCCGGGTTCTGGTTGGGGAAGACGCCCGAGGCGAGCGACCAGACGATCAGCGCGAAGACGAAGGCCCAGCTCCAGTTGACGCCGATCTCGACTCCGGCGACTCGGCCCAGCGAGAAGGTCGGCTGCACAGGGCCATTATGGGGCGGGTAAACCGCCCTCCGTAGCTCGCCGCAGCCTCCATCGGCGGCGTCCCCGATGCGGGCCGAGGGCCGCCGCAGCAGGCTGCGTTCGATGAATGCGAACGCAGCGACCCCGGTTCTGGTGGCGGCGGTGATGGCGCTCGCGGCCTCCCAGAGCCTGCCTCCTTCCCTGAAAGGGACGGAGTGGACGCGGCTGCCGACGCGCTCGCGGGTCGTCGCCCTCACCTTCGACGCGGGCGGCAACGCCGACGGCGCCGCCTCGATCATGGCGACCCTCGCGGCCAAGCGGGCGCCGGCGACCTTCTTCCTCACCGGCCGCTTCGCCGAGCAGTTCGCGGCCACTGCTCGCAAGATCGCGGCCCGGTACCCGGTCGGCAACCACACCTATGACCATCCCGATCTGACGGGGCTCTCCGACGCCGCCGTCCGCAGCGAGGTCTCCCGGGGCGCGCAGGCGATCCGGGCCGCGACCTCGGCCGACCCCAGGCCGATGTTCCGCTTTCCCTACGGCGCCCGCGACGCAAGGACCATCGCCCTCGTCAACGGGCTCGGCTACGGGAGCATCCGCTGGACGGTGGACACGCTCGGGTGGCAGGGGACCTCCGGCGGCCGGTCGGTCACGAGCGTGCGGCAGCGGGTGCTCGGCTCGCTGCAACCCGGCGAGATCGTGCTCATGCATACCGGCTCGGCGCCGGACGGCTCGACGCTCGACGCGGACGCCCTGCCCGGCGTGATCGACGCGATCCGGGCACGCGGCTACAAGCTGACGACCGTCTATGCCTACGCAGCGCGCTACGCGCAGGTGGCGGACGACGGCTCGTCCCGCTTCTCGGCGTCGAAGAGCTGGCACTCGAGCTCCTGGAACAAGAAGCGCTACGGGCGCGGCTACCACTACGCCTCGCCGGCGGCGGTCGACGACCCGGCAAGCTTCCGCCTCACGGTCCCCCAGGCCGGCTCGTACCGGGTCTACGCCTGGTGGCCGGCCGACGCCGCGTACAGCGCCCACGCGCGGATCGCGGTCGAGACGGCGACGGGGCGGCGCTGGGTCGCGGTCGACGAGCGGTTCGGAGGCGGGCGCTGGCACCTACTCGGCACGTTCGGCTTCGTCCCGGGGGACAGCGCGCTCCTGCGGATCTCGCGCACGACGCCGGCGCGGGGCCGTCTGATCGCCGACGCGGTCCGACTCGCGTCGCCGCCGGCCGGGACGTAGCTGATGGCGGTCGCTACGCCCAGCCGTGCCGTGCCGCCGAACGAGCTGCTCGACCGGGTCGCCGGCCTCGAGCCGGAAGCGGCGCTCTCGGAGCTCGGCACCTCCGGCGACGGCCTGAGCGCGGCCGAGGCGGCCGCTCGGCTGGAGCGAGAGGGGCCGAACGAGCTCGGCCGCCCGGGCAGGACCTTCCTCACCGTCCTTCTGGCCCAGCTGCGGAGCCCGCTGCTCGGGCTGCTGCTCGCAGCCGCCGCGGTCTCGATCGGCGTCGGCCAGGGCGTCGACGGCGGGATCATCCTGGCGATCGTCGGCGTGAGCGTCGCGCTCGGGTTCTTCAACGAGTACCGCAGCGAGCAGACGATGGCGGCGCTCCAGGAGCGCACCGGCAGGCGGGCGAACGTCTGCCGGGACGGCGCGCCGGTCGAGCTGCCGGCCGCCGAGCTCGTGACGGGCGACGTCTGCCTGCTGCAGGCGGGCGACGTCGTCCCGGCCGACCTGCGCCTGCTCGAGGCGAGCGAGCTGACCGTGGACGAGGCCGCACTCACCGGCGAGGCCTATCCCGCAGAGAAGACCGTCGCCGTCGGCGACGAGGCCGCCGGCGCGGTCCACGCCGACTGCGCCTACACGGGCACGATCGTCCGCAGCGGGAGCGGGCTCGGCGTCGTGGCCGCCACGGGCGCGGACACGCGGCTCGGGCGCGTCGCGGGCGGCCTGCAGGAGCGCCAGCCGCCGACCGCCTTCCAGCGCGGCCTGAACTCGTACGCGGGCCTGCTGGCGAAGGTGACCGCCGTCCTGACGGCGTTCATCTTCATCGTCAACTCCGCCCTCGGAAAGCCCGTCCTCGACGCGCTGCTCTTCTCGCTGGCGATCGCCGTCGGGCTGACGCCGCAGCTCCTGCCGGCGATCGTGACCGTCAGCCTCTCGACCGGCGCGCGGCGGATGGCGCGCCGCTCGGTGCTCGTGAAGCGCCTCGTCTCGATCGAGGACCTCGGTGACGCGGACGTGCTCTTCACCGACAAGACCGGCACGCTGACCGAGGGCCGGATCCAGTTCCGCGAGGCGGTCGAGCCGGCGGGCAAGCCGGCCCCAGGGCTCGTCCGGCTCGGCCTGCTCTGCAGCTCGCTCGAGGCCGAGCACGGAGAGGTCCCGCTCGGGAACACGCTCGATCTCGCGCTGTGGTCGGCGCTCGAGCCGGCCGTCGCGGCCGCCGAGCTGGGATCGGCGGAGCGGGTGGCGACGCTGCCGTTCACGTTCGAGCGGCGGCGCACCTCCGTCGTCCTCGAGGAGCGCCACCGGCGCAGGCTTCTCTGCAAGGGCGCGGCCGAGGAAGTACTCGCGCGCTGCGCCGACGTGCCGGCAGCCGCCACGGCCACGCTCGACCAGCTGCTCGCGGCCGGCCACCGCACGCTGGCGATCGCGGAGCGGACCGTCGAGACCAAGCAGGCCTACGACGAGAGCGACGAGAGCGGGCTCGAGCTGCTCGGGTTCCTGGTCTTCGCCGACCCGCCGAAGGCCGACGCAGCAGCGTCGGTCGAGCGGCTGCGGCGGCTCGGAATCGAGCTGAAGGTGCTGACCGGCGACCACGAGCGAACGGCGGCACACGTCTGCGGCGAGGTCGGGCTGCCGGTCAAGGGCGTCGCCCGCGGCGCCGACCTCGCGGGGCTCGGCGAACACGAGCTGGCCGAGCTCGTGACCCGGACGACGGTCTTCGCCCGGGTCAGCCCGGAGCAGAAGGCGGACCTCATCTCGGCCGCGCAGCGCAACGGCGATGACGTGGCCTTCCTCGGCGACGGAGTGAACGACGCGGTCGCGCTCCACCGCGCCGACGTCGGCATCTCGGTCGACACCGCCGTCGACGTGGCCAAGGAGGCGGCGGACGTCGTCCTGCTGGAGAAGAGCCTCGGCGTCCTCGCGGAGGGCGTCGTCGAGGGTAGGCGGACCTTCGCGAACACGACCAAGTACGTCCTGATGGGGACGAGCTCGAACTTCGGGAATATGTTCAGCGCGGCCGGCGCCTCGCTGTTCCTCCCCTTCCTGCCGATGCTGCCGAGCCAGATCCTGCTCAACAACCTCCTTTACGACTGCTCCGAGCTGACGATTCCGACCGACAACGTCGACGAGGAGCTCCTCCGCCGGCCGGAGCACTGGGACATCGGCTTCATCCGCCGCTTCATGACCTTCTTCGGGCCGATCAGCTCCGCCTACGACTTCCTCACCTTCGCGGTGATGATCTTCGTCTTCAACGCGCATGCGCCGCTCTTCCACACCGGCTGGTTCGTGGAGTCGCTGTTGACCCAGTCGCTCGTGGTCTTCGTGATCCGCACCCGCCGAGTGCCCTTCTTCAGCAGCCGCCCCAGTCGGCCGCTGCTCGCGACGACGCTGGCGGTCGCGCTCGTCGGGCTCCTGCTCCCCTACTCTCCGCTCGCGCACGTGCTGGGCTTCCGCCCCCTGCCGGCGCTCTTCCTCGCCATCCTCGCCGTGATGGCCGTGACCTACCTCGCGCTCGTCGAGGTGGGCAAGAAGCGCTTCTACCGCAACGGCTCATGGCGTAGTTCCCCGCAAGCCGATCAGCGCGCGCACTGATGCCGTACGGGCCGGCCCGGCGGACGATTCGCCCGTGAACGTCACTCCCAAGGAAGCAGATCTCGCCGGTCCCGGCATCGGCGACTACGGCCAGCTCGCGGGCATCCTGCCGGACGACTACGCACCGCTGCTCTCGCCCAGGGAGACGATGCAGGCGCTCTACCCGGCGAAGCGGCTGATCGAGGACCGGCTCTGCGAGGAGCTCGGCCTGACGATGGTGCAGGTGCCGCTGATCGTCGACTCCGAGAGCGGCGTCAACGACTACCTCGACCGCGACGGCTCGCGCACCCCGGTCGGCTTCCATATCGCGAACGACCGCGGCCTGCATCCGATCGACGCGGAAGTCGTCCAGGCGGCGACCAAGTGGAAGCGGATGGCGCTCCGCCAGTTCGGTATGGGCCCCGGCGAGGGCCTGCTCACCGACATGCGCGCCGTGCGCAAGGACTACTTCCTCGACCATGACCACTCCGCCTACGTCGACCAGTGGGACTGGGAGAAGGCGATCCGGGCCGAGAACCGGACGCTCGACTACCTGACCGACACGGTGCGGCGGATCTGGAAGGTGCTGAAGGAGGCGGACTTCTTCCTGCGCCAGGGCTGGCCCGCGCTCGCCGACCCGCGCTACCCCGAGCTGCCCGACGAGCTCGAGTTCTTCCACGCCGAGGACATCCTCGAGGCCTATCCCGACCTCCCGCGCAAACAGCGCGAGACGACGATCCTGCAGGAGCACCCGGCGATCTTCATCTACGGAATCGGCTGGCCTCTCGCGGACGGCTACCCGCACGAGCTCCGCGCCGCCGACTACGACGACTGGTCGACCGAGACCCTCTCGGCGGACGGCCGCCCGATGCACGGGCTGAACGGCGACATCCTCGTCTGGAACCCGGTCACCCGCCGGCGCCACGAGCTGATGTCGGGCGGCATCCGCGTGACCAGGGAAGCGCTCCTTCGCCAGCTCGAGTCCTCGGACCAGCTCGACTTCCTCGCGCTCCCGTATCACCAGGCGATCCTGCACGACGAGATCCCCCTCTCGATCGGCGCCGGGATCGGCCAGTCGCGCACGATGATGCTGCTGCTGCGCAAGGCCCACCTCGGCGAGGTCAGCGTCAGCGTCTGGCCGCAGGTGCTGAAGGACCTCTGCTCCGCGCGGCACATCGACGTGCTCGAGTAGACGAGCCTCGCGAGGCTTGCGCATCCGCTGAGCCCCCCGTTATCGTCGCCGCAGCTGGCGGCACCTACACGAGGGGAGATCACGTTGGCATCTGACTTTGCAGCGCAGTTGAAGGAAGAGGCACGCCCGCTCCTCGAGGACGGCGAGGAGATCATCGCCTCGATCGTGGCGCAGCCACGCGGGACGACGACCTCCAGGGTCGGCGGGCTCGGGCCGCAGTCGATCGGCGGCGCGTGGGCCGGCAAGTCGAAGAAGGGCGCCGACGCGGCGGGCCTCACGCTGACGAACCCGATGGCGCTGGCGCTCAGCGACAAGCGCCTGATCGTGTTCGGGATCGAGACGAGCGCGATGGGCAAGCCGAAGGCGGTCAAGGAGCTCGTGAGCGCCGTCCCCATCGGCGAGGTCGAGTCGATCAGGGTGAAGCGCCTGCTGGTCGGCAAGACGCTGACGGTGAGCGCCAACGGCGCCGAGGCGAAGCTCGAGGTCGGCGCCGGGCAGGACGCGAAAGGCCTCGCCGAGCAGTTCGAGCGCGTGAAGGCAGGCGCCTAGCGGTCGGTTCTACGGCGGCCCCGGCCGCCGAGGTCCTTGTTCGACTCCATGTCGAACCACATCGCGAACAGCGAGAACTGCGAGCCGAAGATCAAGAGCAGCGCGACGAGCACGACCGTCGCCGCGGTGATCTGGTTGCCCTCGATCCGCAGGACGATCTCGGCGATCCCGAGGCCGAGGCCGAGCACCGTCATCACGATCCCGAGCAGGTAGAAGAAGACGAGCGGGTGGAAGTCGCGGATCACGTACTTCTGCCACATGCGCCACCAGAAGCCCTTGCACAGGAGCCACGAGATCCCCGGCACCACCTTTCGCAGGCGGATCCCCGAGCGCTCGCCGACGCCGTAGATCGGCCGCGACGGGTAGTCGCGGACGCGCCCGTTCCAGACGTTGAGGTGGACGAGCATGTCGTTCGGGAAGCCGTACCGCGGGTAGATCCGGTCGAGGTCGAGCAGCTCCAGCATTTCGAGGGAGATCGCCGTGTAGCCGGACTGCGAGTCGGCCACGTGCCAGTAGCCGGACGCGATCTTCGTCATCAGGCTGAGGAAGGCGTTCCCGAGGTAGCGGTAGCGCGGGATGATCTCCCAGGCCCGGCCCGTGAAGAGCCGGTTCGCCTTGGCGTAGTCGACCTCGCCACGAGCGACCGGGCCGACCAGGGTCTCGAGATCGGACGGGTCCATCTGCGCGTCAGCGGCCATGACGGCGGTGACGTCGATCTTCTCGGCGATCGCGCGGTGGTAGCCGGTGAGGATCGCCGCGCCGACGCCGAGGTTGCGCTCGTGCTCGACCAGCTCGACCCGCTGGTCGTCCATCCCGCGGACGGCCCCGACCGTTCCGTCGTTCGACTTGTCGTCGACGACGATCACCCGGTCGACGAAGTCCGGGATCGAGCGGATCGTGTCCGCGATCAGCTTTTCTTCGTCGTGCGCGGGCACGACGACTGCCACCCGCTTGCCTTCGAGCATCCCTCCTAGTTAGGCGGGGCGGCTGACGATCCTGCCGACCGGCTCCCAGAGGAGCGCGGCCGCGATGCCGATCAGGAGCCCGATCAGCGCGCCCACGATCACGGTGTTGCGACGGCTGCGGGCGGTCGTCTTGGTCGCGACCGCGAACGTCTCCTGCTTGCCGAGCTCGACCTGCTGCGCAACCGCGAGCTGCTGCTTTGCCGTCGTCAGCTGGTCGGCGATCTGGGCGGTCTGGATCGCGACGACGAGCCGGTCGGTGCTCGAGAGCCCTGACTGCCTGTTCAGCGTGTCGAGCGACTTCGTGTAGGTCGCGATCTGCTCCTGAAGGCTCGAGATGATCTTGGTCACGTAGGTCGAGGTGCGCTTGATCACGATCTGCGCAAGCCTGTTCGCCGCCATCTGGGTCGGGCGCGGGGTCTTACCGGTGACGGTGATCAGGACGAACGGCGTCTGGCCGAGCTTCGTCAGCGCGCCGGACACCGGACGAGACGTGACGTGGCCCCGCAGCTTTGCGACCGGGATTCCGGCGTCGCGAGCGGCCTCGCGCAGAGCTTCCTCGCTGTGGATGATCGAGGGAACCGCCGACGGGTTGGTGGCATCGCTCTGGATCTGCACGGCGCCCGTCGGCGAGAGCGGCTGGCCGAGGTAGACGGTCGTCTTGGCGGTGTAGACCTGGTTGCCGCCGATCGAGATCAGGAAGCCGATCACGGCCCCGGTGACAACACCTGCGGCAGGCAGCCACCAGCGCTCGACGAGCGTGTTCCAGTGCCGGCGGAGGTCGACCTCGCGCTCGGCGTCGACATCGGGCACTTCGGCGGACGGGCTCACGGCGCGGGCGACTCTACCGGCGGCGGCGTTCGATCGCCCGGCACTACTGGAGCCGGCGCAGGAGGCGGCGGCCCAAACGCTGAAGCGGCTCAGGGATGCGCTCCTTGTCCGCCACCCGCCTGGTCAGCTCGACCGACCGCTTCACCAGGAGCCCGTAACGGTTACGCAACCGGTCCGCAGGCGTGTTCTCGGCCACCTTCGTCGCGACCGTCGTCGAGCTGAAGACGTAGCGGGCGTTCTTGAAGTGGCGCGACTTGAAGATGTGCTCGTCTGCGACCCGCTTCGGCCCGGCGAACCAGGTCGTGTCGTGCATCGCCACCACACCGCCTTCCACGACCTTCGGCACCCAGCGGTCGAAGTCCTGTTGCACAAGCTCGTACTGATGCGCACCGTCGATGAAGAGCAGCTCGATCGGTTGGTCGAAATCCTCTGCAAGCTCCTGCGACCGGCCGGGCACCGGCTTGACGAGATCGGTCAGACCCGCCGCCTCCATGTTGCGGTTGAAGTCCGCGAACGTGTGCTCGGAGTGCGGGTCGACGGCATAAACCGGAACCTGCCTGCCCGCCTTCGAGCCGAGCCCGAGGCAGGTCGTGGACTTGCCTCGCCAGGAGCCGATCTCGACGATCACGCCACGGCCCGTGCAGGCTCTCGCCAGGCGGTAGAGCGTCTCGCCCTCCTCGACCGTGAGCCACCCGGGCAGGCCGTCGAGGCGCTTGCGAAGCTCGGAGATCGACACGGCCGGGATTCTAGGGCGCGCTCGTGGCGCCTCTGGGGAGCATCGCGAAGACGCGGCCGTACCCCACGAGGTAGAGCCAGGTTCGGTCCGTCACTACGCCCGCGTACTTGCCGCGCCGGAAGAACCAGAGGAGCTTGCCGGTGCGCGCGTCGAGCGCGTAGGTCCGGCCTCGGAACGTCGAGAAGTAGACAACCCCGTTCAGGACCACCGCCGAGCCGGAGATCGGCCCGTTCGCCTTGAACGTCCAGCGGATGTCTCCGGTGGCGGCGTCGAAGCAGTAGAACGTGCCGTCGTAGGAGCCGACAAGGACACGCTGCTCCCAGACGGCGGGTGAGGCGTAGACGTAGTTGCCGGTTCCATGCGACCAGCGAAGCTTGCCGGTCGTCGCTCCGAACGAATAGACCTTGCCGTCGGTCCCTCCGATGTAGACCCGGTCGTAGGCGACCGCAGGAGTCGAGTAGAACGTGCCGGTCGCCCCGAGCCGCTGCTGCGCCGACGCCTTCCAGATCAGCTTGCCGGTGCGCGCGTTCAGCGAGTAGACGTGGCTGTCGTACGAGCCGAAGTAGATTCGCCCGCCCGCGTAGGCCATCCCGTCCTTGACCGCGCCGCCCGTCTGGTACGTCCAGCGCGTGTGGCCGTTCCGAACGTTCAGAGCGTAGACCTTGCCGCGCCAGTCGCCGACGTAGACCGTGCGGCCGACGACGAGCGGCGAGGACTCGCTCGGTCCCGTTCCGACGCGCCAGCGGACCTTGCCCGTGTCGGCGTCCAGCGCCAGGATCAGACCGGTGAGCCCGGCGCGCGTGGCGTTGCAGGGCGTCGGGTTGAGGAAGGACATGAAGACCGTGTGCCTGGCCACCGCGGGCGTCGCGGCCGTGCAGCGGTTGGTCACGTGCTGCCAGACGGAGCCGTGGAGCTTCGTGTCGACGGCGAACAGCTTCCCCTGCGCATTCGCGAAGTAGAGGCGGCCGTAGGCGATCGCGGGCGGGAACTCGACGAGCGAGCGCGCGCGGAAGTACCAGCGCACGTGGAACGGCGGCCGGATCGCCGGCGGGATGCGGTCGGGCGCCGCGTTGCGGGCCGCGTCGAAGCGGTACATCGGCCAGACGATCCCAGGCGCGGGCGGAACCTTCTTCTTCTTCGCCTGGGTTGTGACGAACTCGACCGACGAGGAGCCGCGGACGTCGCGGCCCTCGTGCTTGCGGTAGAGGCCGTAGGCGAAGAGGCCGGCGCCGATGAGCACGACGACGCCGGCCGCGGCCAGGAGTGCCTTCTTCATCCGCGCCTGGGCACGACCGCGTAGAGCCGCGAGAAGCCGTGGAGGAGCAGACGGTCGCCGTTCCCGGAGACGGGAACGAAGTCGCCATCGGGGAAGCGGAAGACCTGCCTCCCTGTCAGCGCGTTCGCGCCGTAGATCCGATGCTGGCGGTTGGCGAAGTAGACGATCCCGTCGACGATCGTCGGGGCGCCCTGGATCGAGCCCGCCGTCGCGAAACGCCACAGGATGCGGCCCGACTCGGCCGAGACGCAATAGAGGTCGCCGTTGTAGGAGCCGAAGTAGACACGACCGTTCCAGACGGCTGGCGAGGAGTAGACGTAGGCGCCCGTGTTGATCGTCCAGAGGCGGTGGCCTCGGGTCGTGAACGCCGTCATGGTGTTGCCGTCGGACGAGGGCACGAAGACGCGCCCGCTCGCAACCGCCGGGGTCCCGTAGATCCGTCCGTTCACCGAGGACGACCAGTACAGCCGGCCCGTGCGAGCGCCGAGCGCGAGCAGCCGGCCGCCGTAGTCGCCGATGAAGACCGTCCCGTTCATGTACGAGGCGCTGGAGGTGATCTTGTACCCCGAGCGGTAGGTCCAGAGCGCCCGGTGCGTGCGCAGGTTCAGCGCGTAGACCGTGCCGCCCCAGTTGCCGAAGTAGTCGACCCCGTCGATCACGACCGGCGACGACTCGATTGACGAGCCGGTCCGGTAACGCCAGAGCACCTTGCCGTTGAAGCGGTTCAGCACCCAGACGCTCCCGTCCATCCCGTGGACGACGAGCTCGCGGCCGACCACCGCCGGCGAGGCGGCCATCATCCCGCTCGGCCGGTCGTTGCGCCAGAGCGGCGTGCCGTCCTTCATCGAGTAGGCGCGGATGCTGGCGCGGGCGTTCGTGACGTAGGCGACGCGCTGGTAGACGACGGCCGGGAACTCGATCAAGGCGCCTGTCGGCGCGCTCCAGACGACCTTGAACGGCGGGCGGAGCCGGATGCTCTGGTTGACCTGCGTCCGCTGCGGCGAGGCGCCGTACATCGTCCACTGCGTGCTCGTCTGGTAGACGCGGACGACGCGGAGCGGCCGGTTCGTGAACTGGATCCGCTGGCGGAACGCGTTGTAGCCACGCCGCGTGACCGTCACGACCAGCCTGCCGCGGTGCGGGAGCAGGATCCGGGCGCGGCCGATGCGGCTCGTGTAGCCGGGGTGGCCGTCGACATGAACGACCGCGCCGCGGACCGGCTTGCCGCGGTCGCCGTCGAGGACGAACACGCGCACCCAGGACGGCTTCGGCTGCTTCGGCGGCGTCAGCGTCGCCGGGGCCGGCTCTGTGCTCGGCGCGGCAGCATGGCGGCTGCTCGCGCAGCCTGCGGCGGCGAGCACCAGCAACGTGAAGAGGACTGGAACCCCGGGGCGACGCACTTGGCGGAACAGGCTACCCGCATGGACGGCTGGCGAAATGGTCCAACGGATCGACCGGTCGATGCAGACGGCGGCTAGCGGGTTCCTTCGGCCTTCTCCCACATGAGCGGAGCGCCCTCGCGCAAGTAGCGGCCGAGCGCGACGACCGTCGCCCAGCTCATCAGCAGGTAGTAGTAGGCGATCCCGGCGCCGGGGACCGGCAGGCGCAGCTTCCCTGCGGCCGCGAGCGCGAGCCAGGCGGCCTGGGCCGCGAGGGCGGCCTGGTAGATCCAGCCCTCGTCGACGAGCGCGATCGAGGTCGCGAGCAGCGTCAGGTGCAGAAAGCCGCTCCCGTAACGCAGGACGCGGTGCGAGAAGAGCTGGCCGAGGTAGAGCGGCGGCTGGCCGCGCAGGCTGCCGGCCTCGAACAGGTGCCGCCACGACCAGGGCAGCATCCGCACCTTGCGGCGGTACTCGTCCTCGATGTCCTTGCTCGGCTTCTCGAACGCGAGCGCCTCGGGCTCGTAGACCGCGCGGCGGCCGCGCTGCACCATCAGCGCCGGAAAGCCGAGGTCGTGCCCGAAGGGCCACTCGACGTAGTCCTCGCGCCGCACGGCGTAGATGGCCCCGTTGCCGCCGGTGATCGAGCCGAGGCCGGACTCGCTGGCGCGGAGCCACATCTCGTAGCGCCAGTAGAGGCCTTCCTTGTTCGTGCCGTCCTCGCGCTGGAAGCGGACCTGGCCGCAGACGTAGGCCACGTCCGGATCGGCGAAGCTGCGCACGAGCTTCCGCAGCGCATCGGGCGCCCAGGTCGCGTTCGCGTCGCCGAAGGCGAGGATCTCGCTCTCGGTCTCGCGGACGGCGCGGTTCATGGTCGGCAGCTTCCCCGCGCGCTCGCACTCGAGCAGCCGGACGCGGCCGTCGTAGGAGGCGACGATCTCGTGCGTGCGGTCGGTCGAGCCGTCGGAGGCGACGACCAGCTCGAGCCTGTCCGAGGGGTAGTCGAGCTCCAGGAGATTCTCGACGCGAGCCCCGATCACGTCCTCCTCGTCGTGAGCCGGGACGATCAGCGTGACGGACGGCGTGATGTCGTCCTTCGCCACCTGACGTTCGCGTAGCCGCCGCAACCCAGCGGCCGCAACCGGGTAGCCGACGTGCGTCCACGCAAGCCCGCCGAGGCTCGCCCAGAAGACCGCTTTCAGGATCATCGCAATGACGCTCGCAAGCGAACCGCAAATGCGATGAAGAAACCAACCACCCATCCGTTGAGCAACGCTTGGACCCAGGTAGGGAACGCACCACTAAATGTGCCGAGCAGCGCGCCGCCCAAGATCAGGAGAAAACCGACCTGCCCCACTTCTCTCGCCCGCCCCGGTGCCGCAGCCCGCGAGATACCGACGACAAGAGAGACCATTCCAAGCGCGGCGCCGGTAAGGGCAGGCAACACGACATTCGACCAAGGTCGACCAGAGTGAACACCCGACGCGACGAGAAACGCGGTCGCCACCAACGGGACCCCGACGGCCGCGACCCAGAGAATCGTCCTATCTCGGCTTGTTGATTGGTTCACGGCCACGGCGTACGGCGCCTCCTCCTGTCGCCGAGGAGGCTAGCCGGTCCTCCGGTAGGCGGGAAAGAACCCCTCGTAGCCCTCGCTGCCGAGGCTTCGGTAGCGCGCGTCGTCGTGAATCGCCTTGCCAACCGCGGACTCGATCAGGCCGCCTTCGTCGAAGCGGAGCTTGAACTGGAGGAGCGAGTCGTCGGCGCCGCCCACGCCACCGCCGAGGTGAAAGCGCTCGAAGCCGTGCTCCTGGGCCCACTGGGCGGCTTCGAGGAAGAGGAGGTTGTTCGCTCCGCCGGTTCGCTCCGAGGCGCCGAGGTGGTAGTGCAGCCAGCCGCCGCCGCTCAAACCGAGAAGCGCGGCTCGCAGCTCGTCTCCCTCGAGCGCCTCGAAGAGGACGAGCCACTCGTGCCCGGCCAACGCCTGCCAGTACTCGGCCGGGAAGTAGTAGAAGCCAGTCGCCCCCTTCTCGGCCATCGTCCGTTCGTAGAGACGGGCGAAGGGCTCAAGGTCGGAAGGCGCCGGCGTGACGCGCGTTTCGAGCCCCGCCTCGCGGGCCTTGCGGACGGCGCGGCGGTGGTGTCGATGGAGCCCTTCGAAGAGATCGCCCTCGAGCCGCCAGGCCACGGTTCCGCCGCGCGGCTCGACGTGGAAGCTCGAGTAGCGCTGGTTCTGGAAGCGCGGGTGGAACCAGGTGAACGTCGTCACCACACCTCGTTCGCGGCACCACTCGTCGTACGCCTCGTAGAAGGCGGCGTCGCCGACCGGCCCGCCGAAGCCGTAGAGGCCGGTGACGTCGCGCGCGCCTTCCCACTCTCGGACGATGCACGGGAAGACAGTTCCCTCGGCGTGCAGCAACAGCAGCTCGCCCGGATCGAGCAGGAGCGCGCTCTCGGCGTACTCACGCCTCAGGTAGGCGTCGGCGGGAACGACCGCATCCCACTCCGCCGCAGCCACCACCTCGATCACTGCTTGCCGGCGCGGGCGCGCTCGATGTTCACCGTGTCCTCGACCGGCTTCTCGCCGCTGCGGCCGAGCTCGGCGAAGGTTCGCCAGAGGATCTTCAGGTCGAGACGGAGGGACCAGTGGTCGATGTACCAGAGGTCCTGCTGGATCCGCTCGGGCCAGCCGACCGCCTCGCGGCCGTTGACCTGCGACCAGCCGGTGATGCCGGGCTCGACGGTGAGGCGGCGGCGGTCGCTCTCGCCGTAGTGCGCGGCCTGCTCGACCAGGTCGGGGCGCGGGCCGACGAGGCTCATCTGGCCGCGGAGGACGTTCCAGAGCTGCGGCAGCTCGTCGAGGCCCGTGCGGCGGAGGAAGCGGCCGGGGCGCGTGATGCGCGGGTCGTTCTCGACCACGCCGAACGGGTCGTCGGTCAGCTGCGGCGCGAGCTCGAGCGCGTTCTGCACCATCGTCCGGAACTTGAGCATCCGGAACGGGACGCCGTTCTTGCCGGCGCGCGCCTGGCCGAAAATCGCCGGGCGGCCGCCGTCGAGCAGGATCCAGAGGGCGAATGCGACGAGGAGCGGCGAGAGCAGGACGAGCAGAACCAGGGCGGCGACGCGGTCGCCGATCCATTTGACGGTTCTCACCGGCGCACCTCGCGGTAGAGCCTGTCGTGGGCCTGCGCGGCCTTCTTCCAGGTGAGCTGCCTCGCGGCTTTCTTCGCGCCCGTGTGCGCCGCCTTGAGCGCGGGCGGCTCGAGCAGGCGGGCGCAGGCCTGCGCGAGCGCGTCCGAGTCGCCGGGGGACACGACCTCGCCCGCGCCGTACTCGCGCACGATCTCGCCGAGCGAGCCCACGTCGGAGACGACCACGGGGCGACCGTAGCCGATCGCGGTCGCGAGCACTCCGGACGAGTCGAGCTGCCTGTATGGCAGCACGACCGCCGCTGCCTCGGCCATCAGCGCGGGCACCTCGCGCTCCGGGACGAACCCCAGCCGCCAGTCGACGCCGGGAACCTTGCGAACCGGGTCGACCGGGTCGCCGGCGACGACGAGCCTCGCGTCCGGGATCTCCGGAAGCGCTTGCAGGAGGACGTCGAGGCCCTTGTAGTCGCGGATCAGACCGAAGAAGAGCAGCGTCCGGCCGGTCGGCGGCGGCAGGGGCTCGGCCGGGAAGACCGGATGCGGGATCCGCGCGATCCGCTCGCGGCCGAGGCCGAGCTCCACCAGCTGCTCGACCCCACGCTGCGAGTGGACGACGACGCGCTCGGCGGTCTCGAGCACGTCCGGCCACACCCGGTAGGCCGCGGCGCGGCGCGGGAGAACGTCGTGCGCAGTCAGCACGACCGGCCGGTCGTCGGCGATCCGCCTGAGCCAGCGCAGGTCGTGCTCGGGGCGCGGCAGCCATTGGATGTGGGTGACCTCCGGGTCGAGCCGTCCGATCCGCCGGACGAGGCGCGCAACCGACGGTGCGTACTCGAGCCCCTTCGCGGGCAGCCGCAGCGGCGAGCGGCGGAACAGCCGCGACGAGACGGGCGCGAACAGCTCCTCGCGCGCGTAGCCTTCGGCCGCCGGCGCCTCGCCGTGCGGGTAGGGCGAGGTCAGCAGCGTGACCGCGTGGCCCTCCGCGGCGAGCGCGCGGGCGAGCGCGTCGTCGTAGGGCGGCGTGTAGGCCAGCGGGTCGACGAGCGCGATTCTCATACCCGTGACCGCAGGTAGCCGAGGCTCGCGATCGCCGGCGCGGGGTCGTCGACGGCGAAGGTCGCCCGAACCTTGTTCCGAGTCAGGTAGTGGCGCAGGAACTCGCGCGGCGGCAGCTCGCCGCGCTTCGCCATCTGCGCGGAGACCCAGACGTCCTTGGCGAGGTAGATCCAGGTCAGCTGCTCGGTCATCTTGCGGGCCTCGCCGGCGGCGCCGCAGAGGTCGTCGTAGGCGACCCGGGCGATGCCGAGCTCCGGGCCCATCGCGATCCCGGCCCAGACCGGCGGGCGCGTGTTGACCTCGATCGCCTTCAGCAGGCCGTCGCGCGGGTCGCGGACGAGCTCGACGTGGGCGAAGCCCGTGTAGCCGGCCGTCTGCAGGAGGCGCAGGCCGAGGTCGTGCACCTCGTCGTCGTGCCCGGCCGCGAAGACGGCGCTCGTGCCGAAGCGGAGCGGGCCCTGCCGCACCTTCCGGCCGACGACGCTGGCGAGCGGTTCGCCCGCGCGGCCGATGTAGGTGAAGAGCGACCAGACCTGCTCGTGCGAGTCCGGGATCAGCTCCTGGACGATCGTCTCGAAGCCGCGATCCTTCGCGCGGCGCCAGGCGGCGACCGCCTCGTCGACCGTCGCGGCCGGGACGGCCTTCTCGCCGAGAGCGAGCGCGAACTCCTGGCCCTCGAGCGGCTTGACGAGGAGGGGCGGCTCGAGGCCGCCGTCGCGAATCGCCTCCTCGCTCTCTGCGCGGACGGTGTACGGCGTGGGCACGCCTGCCTCCGCGGCGGCTTCGGGCAGCAGGTCCTTGCGGCGCAGGCGCGTGATCGGCTCCGGCTCGTCCGGGAGCGGCACGTCGGCGAGCTCGTGCACCTCGTCCCAGCGGCGCAGGACGGTGTCGACGTTCTCGTCACGCTCGAGGAAGAGGACGGGGCGCTCGCCGGCGGCGCCCGCATGGCGGAGCGCCTCGAGGACGGCGTCGTCGTCCGCGGCCAGCGTGCGGCGGCGCAGATAGCGCGAGCGCAGTCCGAACTCGTACCGCTGGAGCGCGATCCCCTCGACCGGGATCCCCTCGCGGCCGAGGCTGCGCACGATCGCCAGCCCGGCGTGGAGAAGCCCGTAGACGACCGCGGGCCTCACGCGCACCCCGGGAAGTAGCCTTGCGCCGTGACCCGGCTCGCGCTCGGCAAGGCACCGGAGGCGTACGACGACGCCTTCATGGCGAAGATGGCGAGCGAGTACCGCGAGCAGACGGCGTGGACGCGGCTCCGGCTCGACGCGTTGCTGCCGCTCGTCGAGCCGGCGGAAGGTGACCGCATCCTCGACCTCGGCTGCGCCGCCGGGTCGCTCACGCACTTCTTCTCCGAGTTCGGCGCGCGGGTCACCGGGATCGACTCCGAGCCGAAAGCAATCCAAAAGGCGCGGTCACTGTTCCCCGGCCTCGAGTTCAAGCTCGCCGACGTGGCGGAGCTGCCCGAGCCCGATCACTCCGCCGACAAGGCCGTCGCTGGCGACCTCGTCGAGCACCTGGACGAGGCGACATTCCTGCGCATGCTCCAGGAGCTGCGCCGCGTGCTCGTCCCGAACGGGACCCTGTCGATCTACACGCCGAACCCGCGCCATCTGATCGAGCGGCTGAAGGCGCACAACCTGATCCTCGCCCAGAACCCGACGCACATCGGCCTGCGCACCTCGGCCCGGCTGGTGGAGCTGCTCGAAGGCTCCGGATTCGCCGTCGACCACGCCGGCTGGACGCCCAGCTTCTTTCCGGTCCTCCGCTCGGTCGAGCGCCTGGCGGGCCCACGGCTCGAGGCCTTTCGCTACCGGATCTGCATCCGCGCGCGCTCTCAAGCCAGAGCTTCCTCGTAGGCGGCGATGGTCGCGTCGGTTACCCGCTGCCAGGAGCAGAGCTCCCGGACGCGCTCGCGGGCGGCCTCGCCCAGCCGCCGGCGCAGGCTTCGGTCGCCGAGCAGCCGTTCCAGCGCGGCTCGCAGCGCGCCCTCGTCGCGCGGCGGCACGAGCAGACCCGTCTCGCCGTCCACGACGAGGTCGAGCAGGCCCCCCACCGCGCTCGCGACCACGGGGCGGCCGTACGCCATCGCCTCCGCGCAGACGACCCCGAATCCCTCGCGGTGCGACGGGCAGGCGACGACGGCGGCCCGCTCGTAGAGCGTTCCGAGCGCGTCGTGGGGGACGGTTCCGCGCGCGCCCGGCACCCGGCCGCGCAGCGGGCCGTCGCCCACGACGACGAGGTTCATCCCCCGTGCCGCCTGCACCAGCTCGAGGATCCCCTTCTCCCGCGCAAGCCGACCGGCGAACAGCACTTCCGGCGGAGAGGCCTCCTCGCCGACCGACTCCGGGACGTCGACCCCGTTCGGGATCACGCGCACGTTCTCGGCTCCCAGCTCCCCGACCGCGCGGGCGAGCGCGTTCGAGACGCAGATCACGAGCCGCGCCCGGCGCAGCACCCGGCGCGCAAGCCACGGAGCCCGGCGCGCGACCTCGGCATCCGTCCCGTGCACGTGCAGCACGAAGGGCCGCTTCAGCGATGCCGCCACCAGGCCGTTCGGGAGCCAGTGTGCGTCCACCAGGTCGGCCTCCGCCGCCTGCTCCCGTGCCGCGTTCCGGAAGTTCCTCAGCATCGAGGGCACGAGCAGCCCGCGCCAGGGAGCGCGCCGGAGGTTTCCCATCACCCCCGCGCCGTAGGCGATGCCGTAGTGGCGGAAGCCCGCCGGCGAGACGACGTCGACATCGAGGCCGCGCGCCCGCAGGCACTCGACCGCCTCGCGGAGGAAGTTCACCGTCGGGTCGCCCTCGAACCGCGGGTACGAGGTCGTGAGCACCAGGACTTTCATCTCCGAGCGAACACCGACGGGGTGACGAGCACGAGCATCGCGAAGACGTAGAAGTAGAGGAACGACATCGTCAGGTAGAAGACGTTCGCGGCCATCGTCCCGACCAGTGCCGCCGTCAGCCCCCAGGCCAGCGGCCGCACGCGAGCCGCCAGCGGGTCGCGGGCCGCCGCCAGCGCCCGCCCCAGCCGCCGCGCCGCCCCGAGGCGCACGAACAGGTACCAGATGAATACCGCGAACAGCGCCGTCCCGACCAGCCCGCCTTCGACGAGCAGCGCCACGTAGTACGAATGCGGCCCCCAGTTCGTCTTGCCGGTCACGAACTCGTAGTAGACCGAGAAGTTGTTGAAGCCGAGCCCGAACAGCGGATGCATGTGCAGGATCTGCGGGACGAACCGGTAGACGTCCAGGTGCGTGGAGGTGCCCGTGCCGTGCGAGATCCGCGAGCGCAGGACGACGCCGAAGAAGTGCCGCCGGTGGTAGAGCTCGACCGCGACGGGGATCGCCAGCAAGCCGAGCGGCAGCAGCGCCCGCCGCGAGAACAGCAGGCGCCGGTAGGGAACGAGCAGGACGAGCGCGCCGACGACCAGGCCGAGCGCGCCGCTGCGCGAGAGCGTGGCCAGCTCGGCGAGGAGCAGGAACGCGATCAGCACCGCCAGCCTCACGCGCCAGCGATGGCCTCGCTCGAGGCGCAGGTAGATCGGCGTCAGGATCAGGATCGGCAGCAGCAGCATGATCCCGAGGTGGTTCGGGTCGCCCGTGAGCGCGTTCGGGCGGAAGACGCTCGTCCCGTTGACCGCGCCGTAGACGTTGATCTGGCTGGCCCCGCGGGTGAGCGGCGAGACGACCAGCGAGTCGAGGTTGTGGCCGGCCTGCGCCGACAAGAGCTGCAGGACTCCGTACCCCGCGTTGACGGCGATCCCGCCGAGAAACCAGCCGAGCGTGCGCCAGAAAAAGCGCTGCGAGCGGCCGGTCAGGTAGATGACGCCGACGATCAGGAACGCGAAGTGGATCAGCCACTTGCCGAGCCCCTTGCCGAACTGGTCGAGCGCCTGCGTCGTCTCGAGGTTGAAGAAGCCGATCAGGTCGACGAGCAGGAACGCCCCGAAGAAGACGATCAGCACGGCGGCGGTGCGCGGGATCTTCCCCCCGCGCCGCCCGAGCCGGTCGGCCGCGAACGCGACCAGGAACGCGAGCGCCGTCACGTCCGCCAGGAAGACCGAGCCGGCGATGTTCCACTGCACCTTCTCGAAGGTCGCGCAGAAGACCGCGGCCAGGAAGAAGAACGGGACGGCGCTCGATTCCCGCCTCATCTCAGACTCCAGAGCAGCTCGGCCAGCTCCGCGACGCGGGTGCGGCGCGAGAGGCGGCGGCGCTGCTCGTCCGAGAGGTAGCCGTTCGTCAGCGCGCCCGCGCGCCAGCGGGCGTGGAGGCCGAGGATCGCGTCGCGCAGGCCGCGCTCGTCGTCGGGGGCGACCACGACCCCGGCCCCGGTCTCGCGGACGAGCTCGGCGGCGGCACCGTCGGGAGGCACCGCGGCCAGGATCGGCCGCTCGGCGGCGAGGTATTCGAAGATCTTGCCGCTCGGCACGACGCGCCCGCGCCCGGCGGCCTCGGGCAGCAGCAGCAGGTTCGCCTCCGAGTCGCGCTGGAGCTCGAGCGCCTCGCGGTGCGGCAGGTAGGGCAAGAGCTCCAGCCGGTCGCCCAGGCCGAGCACCTCGACCCACTCGCGGTCGGCGGCCTTGAAGTCGCCGGCGAACCGCGCCACGACGTCGTCCAGGCCGGAGGCGGCGAGCGCGGAGAGAAACGGCCGCGGGTCACGCTTGCCGAAGAAGCTGCCCGTGTGCGTGAACCGGAAGCGCTCGCCCGAGCGGTACTCCAGCCCGGCGAAGTCGTCGAAGTCGCAGCCGTTCGGGATCACGCGCACCTGGCCGGCCGGGTCGAAGGCGCGCACCTCGTCGGCGATCGGCTCCGAGACCGCGACCACCGCGTCGGCCGAGCGCGCGATCAGCCGCACGACCTGCTCGAGCGCCTTCTCCTTGGCCTGGACCGCGCGCGAGTCGAAGCGCACGTCGGCATTCCCGACGACCGAGTCGCGCAGGTCGGCGACCCACGGGATCCCGGTCAGGCGCTTGACCGCCGCGCCGATCAGGTTCATCGAGTTCGGCGGGCTGGTCGTGATCACGGCGTCGATCCCCTCGCGCCTGATCAGCCTGACCGCTGCGGGCACGGCCGTCGGCAGCCAGGTCACGCTCGCGTCGGGGAGCAGCGCGCGGCGGTAAGCGAGCTTGGCCTGGGCCAGCATCCGCTCGCCGCCCTCGAGCCCGTGCAGCTCCTCCGAGATCAGCCTCGCGCGGGGCCCCAGGTAACGGGCGCGGTGGATGAAGGCCTGGGTCGGCGGGCGAAGGTCCTCGTCGCGGTGGAGCCACTTCGAGTCGTCGGGCGCGAGCACGTGCGTCTCGATCCCGAGCCCCGGGAGGTGCGTCGCCGTCTTCAGCGGCCGCTGTACCCCACCCCCGCCGGCCGGCGGGAAATACATGGTCACGAGCAGGACTTTCATTGCACCCGGTACAGAACGTACCGCCCATTCGTCCACACGCGCGGCAGCTCGAACGGCCGCTTGCCGTCGAACTTGCGGTCGACCAGGAGCCAGCCGGCGCCGTAGCGGTGGAGCACCGAGAGCGGCCCGTGGTCCCGGAAGAAGCGGTGCGCGTCGTGGACGCGCCGAGCCGGGTGGTTGGCGCGGGTGTCGCTGCTGTGCGCCGGCGGGGTCGCGTTGACGTAGACGGGCAGCTCGGCGACCAGCTCGTACCCGACGGTCGCGTCGGCGAAGACAACCGCGCGCTCGGGCAGCCGGTCCCGCAGTGCGGTCACGACCGGCGAGGGCAGCGGCCGGCGCGCCGAGGGCGGGGCGCTCCAGTGCGAGTAGCCGTGGACCGCCACCGGCAGAACGAACAGCGCCGCGGCTGCGGCGGCCAGCGGGCCGTCTCGCTCGAGCTGCGGCACCAGGCGCCGGCCGACGACTGCGACGAGCAGCGCCACGGCCGCCGCGGCGAACGAGACCCAGGTCAGCCAGGGCGGCCCGCCGTGGAGGTGGTGGTACGGCTTGGTGAAGTCTCCGGGCAGCTGCCACTGCAGGATCACGCCGGCGGCGAGGGCGATCGGCAGCACGAGCGCCCCGAGTAACTGCGCCAGGACGAGGAGGCCGCCGGCGACGGCGAAGGCCCGCGGCGTGAAGCCGACCAGCCGCCGCGCCTGCGAGATCGAGACCGCGTCGGCCAGATGGGGGAAGACGAACGCGAGCAGCGCGACCGCGAATCCGACCAGCATCCCGCCGAGCACGAAGGCCGACCAGAGCCGCCGGCGGGCGAAGAGGGCCAGCGGTATCAGCACGAGCGCCGCGACCGCCACCGCGCCCGTCCGTCCGAAGAGCTCCGGCTTCAGGCGGTAGCTGTGCAGCGAGAAGACGTCCAGCTCGTACTGGTAGCTCGCGAAGGCGCGCCGAAGCTCCGCGTTGCCGGGGTTGTGCGCCCCCGTCTCGCGAACGATCGGCAGCAGCCACAGGCCGACCGCCGCCGTCGGGACCGCGACGGCCGCCCAAGCCGCAGCCAGGGGCCGGAGGTCGTGGGGGTAGAGCAGCGCCCGAGCGACCAGGAAGCCGGCGAGCACGATCAGGACGAGCGCCGAGTGCGGCGGGTGGGTCAGCGTCATCGCCCCCGCGGCGGCGGCGATCGACGCGAGCAGCTGCCAGGACGGCTCGCGCACGTAGACGAAGATCAGGGCGAGCAGCGCCGGCAGCACGAGCATCCGGCTGGCGTCCGCGGCCAGGGGCAGCGAGACGAGGGCACCGCCGTGCCCCGGCGCGAGACCGAGCAGCGCGAACTGCGCCAGCAACGTCGCCAGGCCGGCCCAGCGCGAGCGAAAGAGCGCGGCCCCGGCCTCGTAGGTGAGCCCGAAGAAGAGCGGCAGCAGCACGGTCGGCCCGTGCAGCACGACCTCGGAGGGGTCGACACCGGCCAGCTTCGAGACGAGCGCGAGGAAGCCGTGCCAGAGCGGGAACGCGTACCCCGGGTGCAGCCCGCCGTCACGGTACTCGTCCAGGCTCCGCAGCGAGAGCGAGCCGAGGTCGTCGAGCTTCCGGACCCGGCCCAGGTGGAAGAAGGTGTCGCCGCCGTATGCAGCGACCCACCAGAGCGCGATCCCGGCGGCGAGACCCAACAGGAGCACGCCGATCGTCCACGGGACGAACCGCGGCGCCGGCCGGCGCGCCGCGAACGGAGCGGTCAGCAGCGCGACGGCGCCGAGCACGGCCAGGGGGAGCCAGATCGACTCGTGCACGGCGAACATCAGCGCCATTCCGGCGAACAGGGCCGCGAGGCTCCAGACGAGGATCGGGGAGAGGCCGTCCAGTCGCAGGGCTCGCGAGACCAGCGCGCCGGGGATCAGCAGGCACGCGGTGGCGGCGGCCAGGCGCAGCCCGAGGCCGAAGCCCGTCGCGGGCAGCAGGCGCGAGACGCCGAGGAGCACCGGCGCCGCGAGCCAGGCCAGCGGGAACGCGGCCGGGGCGAATCGGATGCGGAGATCCTCGGCCAGCACGCTCATCGCAGCAGGCGCCTCAGCTGGACGAGGGCCGGTTTGAGGTCGTCGCGGGCGAAGACGGCGTCCACGTACGGGGGCCGCTGCGGCGCGGGCCGCTCCCCGGCGAGGAGCGTGATCGCCCAGCGCCTGCGCCTGCCGTTCATGGACGCAGGCGCCGGCCGCTCGCCGACGAGGTCGTCGTAGGCGATGCGCGTCACGTCCACCCCACAGGCGGCCGACAGCCCGTGCCACTGCCAGAGACGCGGGTTGACCTCCATCAGCTTGAGCACGCCGTCGCGCGGGTCCCGCTTGAACTCGACCTGCGAGAGACCGGTGTGCCCGAGCGCCTTCAGCAGCCGCAGGCCCTGCTCGACCACCTCGTCGTCCCAGACCGCCTCGCCGACGCGGCAGGTGCCGGCGCCCGGCGGCGTCTGGCGCAGCTTGCGCCCGCTGAAGACTCCGAGCGGCTCCCCGTCCGCGGCCAGGTAGCTGCCGAGCGTGAAGAGCGTGCCGTCGCCGCCCGGGATCGCCTCCTGGACGAGCGGCTCGTACTCCTCCGCGTCGGAGTACGCCGTCTCCACGTCGTCGGCCGTCTCGCAGCGGAAGTTCTGCCGCCCGAAGCGGCGCTTGAAGCCCTCGGTCGAGGACGGCTTGACCAGCACCGGGTAGCCGAGCTCGTCCGCCGCCGCGTGCGCCTCCGCCGCCGAGCCCGGCGCCACCGTCCGCGGGACGGCGATCCCCGCCGCCTCGGCCGCCTCGTACTGGGCGCGCTTGCTCTGGATTCGCGAGAGCACCGGCCAGGGCGGGAACGGGAAGAGGAAGCGGCCGCCGAGGCGGTCGGCTCCGCGCGCGATCGCGTTCAGCGGCTCGTCGTGCGTGGCGAAGACCGGCGCCGGCGCCTCGAGCTCCTCGCCGAGCGCCGCGAGGTAGTCGACGAAGGCGCCCTCGTCCTGCGGGTCGGGGCAGACACGCGGCCGCGCGTACCGCGAGCGGAAGCCGAGCGCCGAAGGGCGGTGGTCGAGCGCGAGCACGGGCACGCCGGCCCGCCCGAGCGACCGAATCGCCGCCAGGCCGTTCACCCAGCCGACGTCCACCACCACCGCAGGAACCTTCCGAGGGCCGTTCCCCCTTCCAAGTAACACAGTGTTACTAGGTCGAGGGCTCACGCGTGACCCGGCTCCAGCAGCTCGCGGGCGGAGGAACCGGACAGCCAGCGGGCGGCGGCGAACGACGTCTTGCGCCGGTCGCCCGTGAAGACGACCGAGCGCAGCAGCATCGCGACGAGCAGCAGCCGGCGGGCGCGCTCGGCCTCGGTCAGGCCGCGGTGCTTCGCGAGGAAGCGCAGATGCCCGCGCAGCTGCTCGCGGTACATCGGCCCCCAGTCGCGCGCGGTCGTCGCGCCGCCCACGTGTGTGAACTCCGCGTCCGGGGTGAACAGCACGCTCCACCCGGCCTGGCGGAAGCGATAGCACCAGTCCGTCTCCTCGCTGAACATGAAGAAGTCCTCGTCGAAGAGGTCTACGGTATCGGCGGCCTCGCGGCGGACGAGCAGGCAGGCGCCCATCAGGAAGTCCGCCTCACGCACGCGGTCGTGCTTGAACCGCGCGCCATAGAACGCGTTCAGCGCACGCGTCCGGGGCGCGAGCTTGCGCAGGAAGAAGTACTCGGTCGCCAGCCGCCAGAGAGTCGGGAAGCCGCGCACCGAGCGCTGCAGCGAGCCGTCGGGGTTGAGCAGCTTCGGCCCGGCGACCGCGGCGCGCGGATGCTCGTCCGCGAAGGCCACAAGGCGGTCGACCGCGTCCCCGAGCGCCCAGGCGTCCGAGTTCAGGAGCAGGAAGTAGTCGCCCGAGGCGACGCGCATCCCCGCGTTCGAGCCGCCGCCGAGGCCCTTGTTCTCCTGCTGAATCAGCCGCGCATCGGGGAAACGCTCGCGGACGAGCTCGAGCGTCCCGTCGGTCGAGCCGTGGTCGACGACGATCGTCTCGTGCCCGCGCACGCTCTCGAGGCAGCGCGCGATCCACGGCAGCGCGTTGTAGGTGACGACGACGACCGAGACGCGGGAGTCAGCCACCGTCGTGCTGCGGGTGGGCACGAACAAACCCGCGGAGACTCTGCCAGCCGAGCAGCACCGCCCCCGGCAGCGACAGGCAGAGCGTGACGGCGAAGAAGAGGAAGCCGGTCGCGAAGGCCTCGTTCGCGGGCACACCCAGCCCGCCGAGGAAGCTGACGAAGAACGACTCACGCACGGCGATCCCGTTGATCGTGAACGGGACGAGCAGCACCAGGAAGAGGAGCGGGCCCATCACGTAGTACGGCCGTGGTGAGAGCTCGACCCCGACCGCCTTGCCCGAGAGCCAGATCGCCAGCACGCGCACCGACTGCACGGCCAGGGTCAGCGAGAAGACGCCGAACAGCAGGCCCCCGTGGTCGCGGTAGCCGTGGATCCCCTCGTAGGCGGCCCGCAGCGGCTTCTCGAGCCAGATCCGGCGCAGCAGCGGAACCGAGAGCGCCAGCAGCGGCCGGGCGCGGCGGGCGAAGAGCGCGACCGCCAGCACGATCGTCAAGACGACGAACACGCCCTCGACCCACAGGTAGACGCCGACGGGGTAGTGGCCGATCGCCAGCGCGAAGCCGACCGCCGCGAGCACCAGCGTGGCCGCGCCGCCGAGCGCGCGCTCCAGCAGCACCGAGCCGGCGACCGTGCCGCCGTGACCGGGATGCCGCCTGGACGTCTCGTAGATCCGGACCGCGTCTCCCCCGACCGCAGTCGGCAGGATCTGCCCCGCGGTGTAGGCGACGAAGTAGGCCCGCGTGAGCCAGGAGAGCTTGTCCCGGATGTTCCGCACGTCCAGGAGCTGCTGCCAGCGCCAGGCCATCGGCCAGACCGAGCCGAGCATGATCGCGACCGCCCCGAGGAAGTACCACACGTTCGCGTGCGTGAGGATGTGAGCCGTCTGAACGATGTTGATCTTCCAGACGATGTACGCGGTACAGCCACCCGTGATGACCAGGGTCCCGCAGAGCCGAAGAAGCCTCTTCTGGCGGTTAGACAGCGTGGGCATGGGGCGGCCGGAAGCGTATGCACTCGGCCGCCAGCGTCGCCCGCTCGAGAGCCTCGGCGGGGCTGCCGCCGGTCGCGAGCACCGCGCCGGCCCGGTCGGTGTCGCCGTGGACGCGCACCCACTCGACGCCCGGGAGCGTCTCGGCCTCGGCCAGGCCGTCGGCCGGGCCGGCGCCGTCGAGGAAGCGGACGCAGGCTCCGCCGGCGCGGCGCTTCGTCCGTAGCCGCCTCGCAGAGACGGGCTCGCCGAGCGCCGCGGAAAGGGCGAGCGCATGCAGGTCGACGCCGACCGCCGCTCGGCAGAGGTCCGGCTCGTGGCCGCCGCCGATCCGCGCAGAGAGCTCGAGCACCCTCGGCCCGCCCGCGCCGACGAGCAGTTGCGTCACCGTCGGTCCGTCGCGGATCCCGAGCGCCCTCGCCGCACGCGCGGCGGTCAACGCTGCCTGCTGCGCGTACGGGCTCTCCCAGACGTGGGCGAGCGGAGCGCGGTCGGTCACGGCCAGCGGGTGGAAGGCGCCGCCGCGGGAGAACGCGCTCACGGTCACGACCGGCTCCTCGACCAGCTCCTCGACGAGAGCGAGGCCGATCCGCGAGGAGCGCAGGGCGGCGGCGATCGCTCCGCGCAGCTCACGCGACGAGCGCACGAGCGCGCGGGTGCGCCGGCCTTGCCGGTCGGGCGGGCGCACGACGCACGGGACGCCGACCACCTGGTCGGGCTTCGAGACCACCTGCCAGCGCGGCTGCGGAATCCCGGCCTCGGCCAGGCGCTCCCGCTGGCGGAGCTTGGACGTCGAGAGCACGGCCGTCTCCGGCGAGATCGGGTGCGCGAGGCCCAGGCGGGCGGCGATCCGGGCCGCGGGGCCGACCGGCCAGTCCGCCCCGGGAGCGATCACGGCGTCGATCCGGGCCGCCTCCGCCAGGCGTTCGAGAGCCGGCTCGTCCTCGAGCGAGACGATCGCCCGCCGGTCGGCGTGGCGGAATCCGGGCGCCGCCGGGTCGCGGTCGACCGCGATCACGAACAGCCCGCGGGCCTCTGCAGCCGCGAGCAGGCCGAGCTGTCCGGTCCCGGCCCCGAGGACGAGGAGTCGCTCCAAGGCCCCATTGTCGGGTCCGGGGCCGGACGGACCTTGCAGGGACCTGCGAGAATGTGACTGTGGCCACGATCCTCGGAGAGCGGGTCGACGAGCTGCGCCGGGACCGCACGCACGGCGGCAGCTGGATGGCGCGCCGCGCGGTCGAGGCGCTCGTGGAGGAGGCCGATCAGCCGGCCGCGAGCGGCGAGGCGCTGGTCGAGCGGCTGCTGAGCGCGGGCCGCGAGCTGGCTGCGAGCCGGCCGGGCGTCGGCGCCGTCGCCGGCGCGGTCGGGCGGGTGCTCGCCGCGGCCCAGCGGGAGCGCCACCTCCCGGTCGACCAGCTCCGGAAGCTCGTCGGCGCGGAGGCGGAGTCACTGCTCGACGGGCGCCGCCGTGCCGGAGCCTCGATCGCCGTCCACCTCAAGGAGCGCCTGGCGAACGCCGTCGTGCTCACGCACTCGGCTTCCGCCACGGTGCGCGAGGCGCTGCTCTACACGCCGCCCGAGCACGTGATCTGCACGGTCTCGGCGCCGCAGGAGGAGGGCCGCCCGTTCGCGCAGGAGCTGCGCGAGGCGGGTCTCGAGGTCGAGCTCGTCGCCGACGGCGAGGCCGCGGGCAAGCTCGAATGGGCCTCGCTCTTCCTCGTCGGCGCCGACACGGTCTTCCACGACGGCACGCTCTCCAACAAGCCGGGGACGCGCGTCCTGGCGGAGGCTGCCGCGGTGGTGGGCGTGCCGACGATCGTCGCCTGCGAGGTAATGAAGCTCGCGCCGCTGGACGCCCCCGCCCCCAACGGCCTCGACCTCACCCCGTGGGAGCTCCTCGACTGCATCGCCACCGAGGAGGGCTGCCACCAGGCCGACGAGATCGGCGCCCTGATCGACCGCACGCCGTTTCTGCGCGACGGCTACGCCCTCCTCAACCGCTAGGAGGGCTTGACGAAACCCGGTCTGTGCCGCCGGGCCGCGCTGTCCGCCCCGACGACGAGCAGGGTTCCGCCAACCCTCCTAGCTGATCGAGTCCTCCGGCAGCGGGATCAGACGGGCGCGGTCGCGGATGTCCTGGAGCAGGGTCAGCGCGCGGCGGGCGTCGACTACCGACCGGTTCCATGCGCGGAGGTAGGTTGCGCTTCCGGGCGGCTCGCCGAGGGCGCGGACTCGAGCCGCGAGCCCGGCGACGAGCAGCAGCCTGGCTCGCTCGGTCCCGCCCGTAGCGCGGTCACGGCGAAGGCGGCCCAGGGCGACCGCCACAGCGCTCCGCAAGCCGCTCGTCTCGGCGGCAAGACCCTTCCGGTCGCGGTAGGCAAGCTCGTAGCCGGTGAGCGCGCGGCTGACGGGCTCGTAGTCGGCCACGAGCCGCTGCTGCTGCGCGTCGAGCTGGCGGAAGGTGAGCTTCGGCGCGGGCGGCGGCGGCGGCGGGCCGGGCTGCTGCTTCGAGCCGTGGCAGCCGGCCAGCGCGAGCGTGGCCAGGAGGGCGCAGGCGCGCCAGTAGACTCGCCCGCGATGAGCGTCCTGGTCACGGGAGCCTCCGGCTTCGTCGGGCGCGCGCTCGTGGAGGAGCTGCGTCACGGGGAGCGATCGTACGAGGTCCATCCGCTCGAGCGGAGCGACGGCGACCTTGCCGAGCCGGGCATGGCCGAATCCGCTGTCGCCGGAGCGGACCTGGTCGTGCACGCCGCAGCCCGGATCGGCGTCGTGCGCTGCGAAGAGGACCCCGAGGCAGCGCTGCGCTCGAACGTGCTCGCCACGACGCTCGTCGCCCGCGCCTGCGCCGCTCACGGCGCGCGCCTCGCCTACGTCTCGACCGCGGACGTCTACGGCGACGTCGACGCCGCCGAGGAGGAGACGCCGCCCGCGCCGGCGAGCCTCTACGCGTTCACCAAGTGGTGGGGCGAGCAGACCGCCCGCCTGTACGCGCCGGCGCGTCTGCTCGTCCTGCGGATCGCGAACCCCTACGGCCCGGGTGTCGAAACCGGCGCAGGCAAGGGCGCGCTGCCGACGATGCTTCAGCAGGCCGAGCGGGGCGAGCGGATCCCGGCCTTCCGCGGGGAGGTGCGCTCGTGGTGCTGGATCGGCGACGTGGCGCGGGCAATCCGCCTCGTCGTCGAGTCGGGCGAGGACGGCGTCTTCAACGTCGGCTCCGACGCCGACCCGGTCGCGCTGACCGACGTGGCGAGGATGGCCTGCGAGGTGGCCGGGGCCTCGGCGGACCTCGTCGACGAGGTCGAGCCGCCACCCGGCCGGGTCACCCCGCGCATCGCGGTCGACCGGCTGCGGGCGCTCGGCTGGCGGCCCGAGGTCGGGCTCGAGGAAGGGATGCGGCTGCTCCTCGAGTCGTCCCGGCGCGCCGCGTGAAGGCGTTCGTCCTGGTCGGCGGCTCGCGCTCGCAGCTCGGCCTGCTCGAGCAGGCGCGCGCCCTCGGGCACGAGGTCTGCGTGGTGGACGGCGCCGAGACCGCGCCGTTGCTGGCCGAAGCAGACCTTCCGATCGTGCACGACTTCAGCGACGTCGAGGGCGTCCTCACCGCCCTGCACGGTGTCGAGGCGGAGGCGGTCGCGACAATGGGCTCCGACCAGGCGGTCCTTCCGACGGCGCGGCTGGCCGAGCGGCTTGGCCTGCCCGGCCTTCCGGTGGCGACCGCGGAGATCGTGGCCGACAAGCGCCGGATGCGGGCCGCCTTCGAGGCAGCCGGCGTGCCGCTGGCGGGCGGCCGCGAGATCACCGGCCCGGACGACGCGCACGCCGCCTTCGACGAGCTCGGCGGGGCGGTCGTCGTCAAGCCGGCGGACGGCTCGGCGCAGCGCGGCGTCACCGAGGTGCACGCGCCGGACGAGCTGCCGGCCGCGTTCGAGCGCGCGCTGGCAGCCTCGCGCGCGGGCGCGGTCGTCCTCGAGCGCTATCTCGACGGCGACGAGCTGACGGTCAACGGGTTCCTGCTCGACGGCGAGTACTTCCCGATGAGCGTCACCAAGCGCCGGCTGCACCCGCCGCCGCCGCTCGGGGTCTGCATCGCGCACCGCTACCCATCTGGCCTCACGGCGGAGGAGGAGCGCGGGCTGTTCGAGCTGGCGCACCGCGCGAGCAGCGCGGTCGGGCTCGAGACCGGGCCCTCGTACGTGCAGGTGCGCGTCGAGCCGGCCGGCGCGTTCGTGATCGAGGTAGGCGCGCGCCTCGGCGGCGGCAAGGACGCGGAGCTCGCCAAGCTCGTGACCGGCTTCGACGCGATCCGCGCCGAGGCCCTGCGCGCGCTCGGGGGTCTGACCCCGGGCGACCTCGAGCCCGGCGAGCCGCTCGCGCCCGTCGGCCAGGTGCGCTTCGTCGTCGCGCCGCCCGGGCGGATCGTGCACCTCGACGCCTCGCCGGCCCTCGCGCTCGACGGCGTGCACGAGGCCGGCTTCTACTGGCGCGAGGGCATGCTGCTGCCGCCGATGACCTCCGGCGCCGAGCGGCTCGGGTACCTGCTCCTCACCGCGCCGGACGAGACGGGGCTCGACGAGCTGACCGACTCCGCGCTGCACGCGCTCGACGTCGAGATCGTCGTCGAACACGCCATCGCGTGAGAGTCCTCCACTCGCCGCTCAACATCGCCGGCGGGCCGGGCGCGATCTCGCAGGGCCTGCGGGAGCTCGGCGTCGAGAGCACGCTGCTCGTCTTCAACGAGCGGCCGTTCGAGCGCGGCTTCGACATCAACCTCCAGCTCCGCGACACGAGCCGGCTCTCGAACCTGCCGCTGAACCTGCCCAAGCAGCTCCAGGCCTTCGCGTGGGCCGCGCGGCGGTTCGACGTCTTCCACTTCCACGCGGGCTTGACGCTGCTGCCGAAGGCGCTGAACCTCCCGGCGCTGAGGGCCTTGCGCAAGGGGATCGTCTTCCAGTCGTGGGGCTCCGACCTGCGCAGTCGCCACGCCTCGGAGGTGCGCTACCTGCGCCGCGCCGATGCCGTGATCGTGGGCAGCTACCTCACGCGGAGGCTCGCTCCGCGCGGGCCGTGGCCTGAGTACGACGTCGTCCACCCGGCGATCGTGCTCGGCGACTGGCAGCCGTCGCCGGTCGAGCCCGGACCGGTGCTGCGAATCGCGCACGCGCCGAGCAAGCGGGCGGTCAAGGGGACCGAGGACGTGCTCTCCGCCGTCGAGTCCCTGCGCGCCCGCGGCGCGCCGGTCGAGCTCGACCTGATCGA
>DASPRN010000034.1:0-13569 GCA_035624425.1 Gaiellaceae bacterium | reverse complement strand
TACGAGAGGACCGGGACGAACAGACCTCTGGTGTATCAGTCGTCGTGCCAACGGCGCTGCTGATTAGCCACGTCTGGATGGGATAACCGCTGAAAGCATCTAAGCGGGAAGCCCACCTCGAGATGAGGCTTCCCATCCCCTAGAGGGAGTAAGGGCCGTGGGAGACCACCACGTCGATAGGCGGGATGTGTAAGCGCAGCAATGCGTTCAGCAGACCCGTACTAATTGCCCGAGGTCTTGATTTTGAACACGTTGGAGCTGCTATGGAGTTTTGAGGGTGCACGCCATGTGCCCGACAATTTCGGCGGTGATAGCGGCGGGGGTACACCTCTTCCCATTCCGAACAGAGCAGTTAAGCCCGCCAGCGCCGATGGTACTCGGAGGGCAACCTCCCGGGAGAGTAGGTCGCCGCCGACTTCTTGGACAAAGGGCCGCTGAGAAGCGGCCCTTTGCAGTTCATGCTGCTCGCAGCTTGTCGCGCCAGTCGGGATCGAGCTCGCGGAGCCGGCGGACGCGCTCGGCGACCGGCGGATGCGTGACGAACAGCCCGGCCAGGCCATCCTCGGCGAACGGGTTGAACGTGTAGAGGGGCTCGGTGGCCGGGTTGGCGCGGAACTCGACCAGCTCGGAGGCCTGCTCGAGGCGGATCAGTGCATCGGCGAGGCCGTGCGGCGAGCCGCAGAGCGCGGCCGCGGCCCGGTCGGCCTGGAACTCCCGCTTCGGCGAGAGCAGGAGGTGGACGAAGGCCGCCGCCAGAGGTCCGAGCACGAACAGCAGGGCGCGCTGGAACCAGCCGCCGATCCGGCTGAGCTCGATCAAGGCCCCTGCGATGACGACGGCGGAGGTCTGGACGATCACGTCGCGCCGACGGCTGTGCGCGAGCTCGTGCGCGAGCACACCTTCGAGCTCTGCCGGCGGAGTCGCTGCGAGCAGGCCCTGGCTGACGGCGATCGCGGTCCCGCGCGGGCCGCGGCCGGCCGACAGGGCGCGTGGATGTCCGTCGGCCAGAAAGTAGAGGCGGGGCTTGGGGACGCCGGCCGTTGCTGCGAGCCGGGCAACCGTGGCATGCAGCGCCGGAGACTCGCCGACGGGGAGCTCGCGGGCGCCGACCATGCCGAGAGCCACCCGGTCTGCCCACCAGTACGCGGCCGCGGCGACCAGCAGTCCGAAGAAGACGAGCAGCGAGCTGAGCCGGTAGTCGCCGAGCAACCAGCCGATTGCGGCGAGGGCGGCACAGCCGCCTATGAGCAGGAGCCAGACCTTGACGACGTTCGTGATCGCGGCGAGGCGCAACTAGCCGTCCTGCTGCTCGTCCTCCTCGAGCCCTCGGGGCGGCCAGTCGGGCTCGGGCGCGTCGCACCGGCTCGAGCAGTGCAGCGAGGCGATGTTCTGCAGCGGAATCAGGATGTGGCCGTTCAGCTCGATGTGGGCGACGTCCTCGACCAGGCAGTAGGCGGTCAGCACGCCGTCCTGGTAGTCGCCGCCGAAGAGCGCGACCTCGACCTGCTCCCCCTTGTACTTGTTCGTGTAATCGTCCAACCGAACCCCAGTCTACAAGCGGGGAAGCGGCCCCTTGCGGGCCGCCGCGTGTACCCACCCGTGTACTCCTCTGGCCGCCTAGCGCCGCCCACATCTCCGCTTTGCGCTCGGTGCCGTCCGGGCTCGCGTGGGTCGCCGGGGCGGCTGGAGCGACCGAGCCCACCGTGAAGCTCGGCCGATTCGTCGGTTGCGTACGTGCATTTACGGAGCCGGTGTCCGCGAAGGCACCGATTCGCCCGGGCTAGCAGTCAGGGATCATCGGAGTGCGCCTCGGCAGCGGCGTGTTTTGGGGTGCGCAAAAGCTGGAGGAGGTGTAAGCGATGAGACGGCTACCGATTGTGCTCTCGCTGACGGCGTTGGTGATCGCGGTGATGGGGATGACGCCGTTCGGCGAGGCCGCGAAGAACGCGATCCCGTTCGCGAAGAACGCAGACCGCGTCGACCTGATCCATGCCTCGAAGAAGCCGACTGCGGGGAAGCTATACCCGCTCGGCGCGAACGCGAAGTTCCCGGCCAAGGTCCTTTCGGTGACGAGGGGGCCCGCTGGGCCGAAGGGCGCCACCGGGCCCATGGGTCCAACCGGTCCGGCCGGGCCGGTGCGCCTGCGATACGTCGAGTCCGCGCCCGTCACCCTCGGCCCAGGAGAGCGGAACTTCGGCTCGGCGTGGTGTCCGAGCGGAGAGTACCCGAGTGGCGGAGGCGTCTCCGCGTTGGCTGCTGACGAGTGGGTCACCGCTTCGTTTCCGGCGCCTATCGACACCCCGCCGAATCCGAACGGCTGGATCGCGTGGGTGAAGAACACCTCGGCAGATCAGAACCGGACGTTCAACGTCTTCGTGATCTGCACGAGGCCGACGAGCGTGATCCACTAGGCGCGCCTCACGCGTCGAGCTCCCGGTCGTCGTCGCACGTACCCCCTCGACCCTGAACGATTCCGGGTCGCCCGTAAGCGTGCCTGAGCCCCCCGAACCTCGTACTTGTTGGTGTAGTCGTCCACCGGGCGGGCTCAGTCCATCCGGCGGAGATTTTCGTTTTCGACGGCGAGCTCGACGACCGAGGCGTTGTCGAGCGCAGGGCCGCGTTCACGGGCCTCCTCGTAGCTGATGCCGTCGACATAGGCCAGTGCCGCGCGGATCGGGCCGGCGTGGGTGACGGCCAGGACCCGCCCGTTCGTGTGCGCTTCTCCGATCTCCAGGAGCGCGGGGACGACGCGCCGGCCCAGCTCCTCGTAGCTCTCGCCGTCGTCGGGGCCTCGCTGATGCTCGAGCCAGCGCGCGTACTGGTCGGGAAAGCGTGCCTCGACCTCCGCCCGCGTGAGGCCCTCCCACGAGCCGTCGTACATCTCGCGCAGCTGGGCAACCATCACCGGCTCGAGGTCGTGAGGCGCCGCAATGATCTCGGCGGTCACGAAGGCGCGCTCTAACGGGCTCGTGTAGACGGCGCCGAGCGGCGTCGCGGCGAGCGCCACAGAGAGGCCGACGGCCTGGGCGCGGCCAGTCTCATTGAGCGGTGGGTTCGCCTGTCCCTGGAAGCGCTCGTCGCGGTTCCAGTCGGTCTCGCCGTGGCGGACGAGGAGGAGCGTCGTCACGGCGCTAGGCTAAGCGAGCTTTGGACCTCGGCCTGCGCGATAGCTGCTGCGTCGTCACCGGCTCGACCCGCGGGATCGGGCGCGCAACGGCAGAACTGCTGGCCGAGGAGGGAGCGAGGGTGGTGACGTGTGGCCGGGGTGAAGCGCCTGGAGTGGGGGAGGCTCTCCACGTAACCGCCGATCTCGCGCGGCCGGGTGAGCCCGAGCGCGTGGTCGCGGAGGCAGGAGAGGTCGACGTGCTTGTCAACAACGTCGGCCTCGCGGTCCAGCGTGAGCTCGTCGACGTGACGGACGAGGAGTGGGACGAGGTCTGGCAGCTGAACGTGATGAGCTATGTGCGCGCGATCCGCGCGGTCCTGCCCGGGATGCGGACGCGGGGACACGGCGTGATCGTCAACGTCTCGTCCACGGCGGGCAAGCGGCCCTCGACGTCGATGCCGGACTACTCCGTCAGCAAGGCGGCGGTGCTGTCGCTCTCGCGGCTCGTCGCCGATCTGTACGCAGGCGAGGGGATCCGCTGTAACGCGGTTGCGCCGGGGCCGACCGCGACCGAAGCCTGGCTGGCGGACGGTGGGCTGGCCGACCAGCAGGCTGCGCGAACGGGCAAGAGCCGCAAGGAGGTGCTGGAGGCGGTCGGGAAGGGTCGGCCGCTCGGGCGGCTCGCCGAACCGCAGGAGATTGCAGCGGTGGTCGCGTTCCTCTGCTCGGACCGCGCGTCATACGTGACCGGCGCAGCCTGGAGCGCTGACGGGGGCACGGTCCCGATCGTCATCTGAGGGCGCGTGGCCGCGGCGCCCGCGGCGGTGGACAGATTGGCGCACAACCGGCACCGGTCCGTCACGGACGCAGCACAGAGAAGCAGGTAGCGTCGACCGCGAGGGAGGCGGGAACATCCCCACCCTCATTTGTGGGTGGGGGTGCGTGCAGGGTTTCCGGCTGGAGTCGCGCCCGGCGGAGCGACTAGCATCGGCACATGCCAGAGCTCGCCGGCAAGGTTGCAGACGCTTTCGAGGCGGGCGTCCGCGAGCACGAGGAGCGGTGGCTCTCGCCGCTCGCGGTGCTCTCCTACGAGACGCGCGGCCGCGCCGAGCCCGAGGAGCCGTGCCTGCTGCGGACGCCATTCCAGCGGGACCGCGACCGGATCGTCCACACCAAGGCCTTTCGGCGCCTGATGCACAAGACCCAGGTGTTCGTCGACCCGGCCGGCGACCACTACCGCACCCGGCTCACGCACACGCTCGAGACGACCGGCATCTCCCGGGGTGTCGCTCGCGCCCTTCGCCTGAACGAGGACCTCGTCGAGGCGGTCGGCCTCGGGCACGACCTCGGCCACACGCCGTTCGGGCACGCGGGCGAGGAGGCACTCGACGAGGTGCTCCAGGAGCGCTTCGGCCGGCACTTCCGGCACAACGAGCACTCGCTGCGCGTGGTCGACGTGCTCGAGCGCGACGGCCGCGGGCTCAACCTGACCGAAGAGGTGCGCGACGGCATCCTCAACCACACAGGCCCGAACGAGCCGGGCACGCTCGAGGGGAAGATCGTCCGCCTGGTCGACCGCGTCGCCTACATCAACCACGACATCGACGATGCGATCCGCGCCGGCGTGCTCGACCCCGGCGACCTGCCCGGGGAAGAGATCGCGCTGCTCGGCTCCTCGGGCTCGAGACGGATCGACGCGCTCGTCCACGATCTGGTCGAGACCTCCGCCCGCGAGGGCGACATCCGCCAGAGCGAGGAGGTCGGGACGGCCATGCTCGCCCTGCGCACGTTCATGTTCGAGCACGTCTACCTGGCCGAGGCCGCCCGGCTCGAGCACACCCGCGCCCGCGCGACGGTGCGGCGGATCTTCGAGCACCTCGTCGAACGTGGCGATCCAGTCGACGACGTGATCGACTACGTCGCCGGCATGACCGACCGCTTCGCTCTCAGCTACGCCGAGTCGCTGGACTGATGGCGCGCATCCGCGACGCATCCGTGCGCGAGGCCGTCGAGGCGGCCGACATGGTCGAGGTCGTCACGGGACGCACGCAGCTGCGCCGCTCCGGCGCGCGCTGGACCGGCCTCTGCCCCTTCCACGACGAGAAGACCCCGAGCTTCTCGGTCAACCCGGTCGAGAAGCTCTTCTACTGCTTCGGTTGCGGGAAGGGCGGCGACCTCATCACCTTCGTCCGCGAAACCGAACAGCTGGACTTCGCCGAGGCCGTTGAGTGGCTGGCCGAGCGCTACCGCGTGACGCTCGAGTACGAGGAGTCCTCGCCCGAGCGCGACGCCGAGCGCAGCCGGCGTGAGCGCCTGCTGGCTCTGCTCGAGCAGGCGACCGCCTACTACGAGCGCTGTCTCTGGGACTCGCCCGGCGGCGAGCCGGCACGCGCCTACCTGCAGGGCCGCGCGCTCGGCGAGGAGATCTGCCGCGAGTACCGGCTCGGCCTCGCCCCGGGCGGACAGAGCCTGGCGCGCAAGGCGAAGGCCAAGGGCTTCTCCGCGGCGGAGCTCTCGGGGGCTGGCCTCGTCAACCGGCGCGGCAACGACTACTTCGCGGGGCGGCTGCTCTTCCCGCTCGCCGACGCGCGCGGGCGGGTGCGCGGGTTCCAGGCGCGGAAGCTGCGCGAGGACGATCAGCTCCATGCGAAGTACGTCAACTCGCCCGAGGGCGAGCTCTTCCGCAAGGGCAGCATGCTCTACGGCCTCGACCGGGCCCGCACCGCGATCGCCAAGCAGGAGCGGGCGATCGTCGTCGAGGGAAACACCGACGTGCTCGCCCTGCGCCAGGCAGGGCTCGAGCCGGTGGTCGCCTCGATGGGGACGGCGCTGACCGAGCGCCAGTTGAGCGAGCTCTCGCGGCTCACGCACAAGCTCTACCTCTGCTTCGACGGCGACGCGGCCGGCGAGGCGGCGACGCTGCGCGGGATGGAGCTCGCCGCGGCGCAGGGCCTCGAGGTGAAGGTCGTCACGCTGCCGCCGGGCCGGGACCCCGCCGAGCTGGCCGCCCAGTTCGACGAGCTGCTCGGCCGGGCCGAGAGCTACCTCTCCTATCGCGTGCGCCTCGAGATCGAACGCGCGCCCGACCGGCAGGAGGGGTTCGTCCGCGCCCGCGAGGCCTTGGCCCGCTTCGAGGACTCGCCCGAGCGGCAGGACGCGGTGCGGCTCGCGGCGGACAGGCTCGACCTGCCGAAGGAGACGCAGGCAGGCCTGGCACCGGGGCGCCGCGGGGGCGCGACGGGAGAGATCTCGCCGCGGCTGCTCGAGGCGGGCGAGCGGTTGGAGCGTGACGCGCTCGCGGGCGTCGCCGCACATCCAGAGCTACAGGGCCTGCTCACCGAGCTCGACCCGGAGCACTTCGACGCCGAGCTGCACCGGCGGGCGCGGGCGCACCTGCTCGCGCCGGGCGAGGCCGACGAGGAGCTCGTGCCGCTGCTCGCCGAGCTCGACGCGCGCGCCGCCGAGGGCGGGATCGACGAGGAGACGGCGAAGGAGCTCCTGCTCCGCCTGCGCGAGCGCCAGCTCCGCCGCGAGCTCGAGCACGCCGACCTGGAGCGCACCAAGGAGCTGCAGGAGCAACTCGCGAGGATCCGCGCGACCGCTGCCAGCCTCTCCTAGTGGCGTAAACGGCGCCTCGGCCCGGCTACAATTCGCCCCGCCGAGCACCGTTCCCCGGTAGCTCAATTGGCAGAGCATCCGGCTGTTAACCGGAGGGTTGTTGGTTCGAGTCCAACCCGGGGAGCTCCAAACCCGCTGGAGACGGCGGGTTTGTCATTCCGGCGGACCTACGGCCCTCCTCGCGCGACCTCTTGCTCAACGAGCCCGAGTGAGTGCCATCGCCTCACCTCGGCTTTCTCGCACATGACGTGTCGCCGGGAACGAGCGTCTCGAAGAAGTGGGCGGCGATCTTTGGCACGCAGTCCTGGCGCCAGCCGATCGCCGGGTGGGCGGCGCCGGCGACGTTGACGAAGACCGCGTTCGGGAACTCGGCGAGCAGGTGGCGCGTCATCTCGGTGGGAACCGTGCTGTCGACGTCGCCCGAGAAGATGATCGTCGGCAGGTTGCGGAGAGGCGCAGTCGTGGGTACGGCCGGTTCGTAGCGGCTCGGTGCAGGCCAGGTCAGGCACTCCTCGCTGAACCAGAAGACGGTCCAGCCGCGCGCGGAGAAGGGCGCGAAGGTCTGTTTCGGGTACGCGGCCAGCGCGACCGCGTACTTGCTCCGTCGGACCGCGATCGGGTCGGCCGGGCTCCAGGGCGTGGGCAGATCGCTGCACTGAGCAGCGATGTTGTCGCCGTACGAGAAGTCGCCGAGGGTCCCCACCTCCTTCGGGCCGGGCCAGAACGGGTGCTGCCGCGCCAGCTGTAGCAGCGGCTTCGGGTTGCCGCGACGGAGCGCGGTCGCGATGTGGAGCACGGTCTTCGGCGGCGTCATCTTCCCCAGGAAGCCACCGTGACTGAGGAGGTTGATCAGCTCGACCTCGTCGACGACGATGCGGCGGCCCTTCACGGGATGTGCTCGCACACGGGCTGCGAGGTATCGGATGGCCGCGGTCACGTCGCCGTGACAGGAGGAGCGACTGCACAGGAGGCCCTCGATCCGCATCAGCCCCCGCGGTACACCGAGGCCCCACGCGAAGAACTGCCCGTGATCGGATGCGACCAGCCCGGCGTCGAGCGCGAGCGCGTGAACGTGCTGCGGGAACCGTGCCGCGTAGCCCTGCTCGGGCACCGGGCCGTACGAGAACGCGTAGTAGTCGATCTGGTCGTAGCCGAGCGCCTTGCGCACGTCCTCGACGTCGAGGGCCACGTCGCCCGAGCCGTAACGGTCGGCCGCGGCGCCGAGCTGCTGCCCGCAGCTCTCCACGGCCGTTTGGAAGGCCGGGTAGTTCCGAAAGCCGTTCTGCAGGTCGGGGCAATCGATCGCGCCCGACCGGCCCGTTCCTCGCGGGTCGATCAGGACGAGGTCGTGGCGTACCGACAGCTCCGGTGCCTTCTCGTAGAAGAAACGCTCGGCCCAGCCGCTCTCTCCCGGCCCACCGGGGGTGATGAAGATCGGCTCCAGCGCGGGGCCCGAACCCGTGTGCGGCGAGACGTAGAAGGCGATCGGGATCGTCCCGGCGGACGGATCGGCGCGGTCGAGCGGGACGGTGATGCTGCCGCAGTGCCACTGGGAATCCCCGGCGCAGACGGGCAGCGTCGCGGGAGTCGCACGGCCGGCGCATGCGGGGGCGAGCAGGAGAAGAACGCCGGTGACCGCCAGGAGAAGTGCACTGCGCGACTTCACGGGGTCACCTCGCTGGGGCCCCATGCGGGCCAGCCGTCGAGGTTCGCGCTGTGGGTGATGTGCGTCACGGGGCCGCCTCCGAGGGGTTGGGTGACGATGTCGGGGAACGCGCTTCCGCCGGGCGGCTTGGGGGTGGCGTCGAGATCGGTGGCGTAGACGATCGCCTTACCATCGGGTGAGTAGGAGCCGGCGAGCACGTAGTGGTCTGGGCCGACGTTCGTGATGCGCCGCAGGTCGGTGCCGTCGGGCCGGATGGAGTAGAGGTCGGTACCGGGCGCGAGGTTGTCGTCTGCGGGTGGGTTCGAAGCGAAGAGGATCCGGCTGCCGTCCGGCGACCAGTCGGGGCCGGTGGCGCGCAGGCTCCAGGGCGTGAGGCGCCGTAGTCCGCCGCCTTTGACGTTGACGACGAAGATCGCCCGTCGGCTCGCCGGGCGGGTGCGCCAGGAGTTGTAGCGCCTGAAGACAAGCCGGGTCGCGTCCGGGGACAGCTGCGGCTGCCCGAAGCCGAAGCGGAAGCCGGTCGATCGTCGAAGGACCTTCATGTGTCTCCCTTGGAGGTCCGTCATCACGATCTCGGAGTTCGCGATCTGGTCACGCTTGATGCGACCCGTCTCGTGGACGAAAACGACGTGCCGCCCGTCGGGCGCGAAGGACGGATGGCCGTTGTCGGGGCAGGCCGGCGGCCTGGCATTGCAAACGCGGGTGAGCGGATGTTGCTCCGTCCCGCCGAGCTTGACGAGCCAGATCGAGCATGTGAACTCCGCGCAGCGCCTGAAGACGATCAGCTTGCCGTCAGGCGACCAGTGCGCCTGGTTGTCCAGGCGGGCTCTGGCCGAGTGGGACACCCGATGTTCTCCGGAGCCGTCCTGGTTCGCGACGTAGATCTCGCTCCACAGCGGGTTGTCCTGCAATCGGTAACGGGTGAAGACGATCTTCCCGTTGCTGCCCGGCGTCGTCGCATGAGCGAACGTTGGAGCCAGCGCCAGTCCCGCGGCGAGGAGAGCCACGAGCTGGGTGCGTCGCGTCACGTCGATCCTCCTTGACTCGGAAACACGGCCAGGATGACACCGGCCTCTAATCGCGCTCTAACGGCGACTTGGCACCGCTCGTACTGCGGTGCTAGGAAGCGAGCATGGAATTCCGCGTCTTGGGACCGCTCGAGGTATGGCAAGACGGGCGCCCGGTTCAGATCAGCGCCCCGCGCCAACGGTCGCTCCTCGTCCTCCTGCTCCTCCACGCAAACCAGGTCGTCGCTCGCGACGACCTGATCGAGCGCCTGTGGGACGGCGCTGCTCCGAAGACGGCGAGAGCAGTACTCCAGAACGCCGTCTCCGGCCTTCGAAGGACGCTGGGTGCGGACGTGCTCGAGACGGTGCCCCCGGGTTACCGACTCAACGTCGAAGTGGAGAATCTCGACTCACTCCGCTTCGTCGAGCTTGTCGACGAGGCCCGCGACGCAGAGCCCGACGTACGGGCCAAGCGATTGCGAGACGCGCTCGCATACTGGCGCGGCCCGCCGCTTTCCGAGTACCCCTTCGTCGAGAACGAGCTCCGTCGCCTCGAGGAGATCCGGCTGATCGCGCTCGAGGGGCGAATCGATGCCGACCTGGCACTCGGTCGTGCCGCAGACCTCGTGCCGGAGCTCGAAGCGCTCGTGGCTTCGACACCGTTGCGTGAGCGGTTCTGGGAGCAGCTCATGCTGGCCCTCTACCGCAGCCGGCGTCAGGCGGAGGCGCTCAGCACCTACCGCCGCGCGCATGAAGTCTTTACCGAGGAGCTCGGAATCGAGCCCGGGTTTGGCCTCAAGGAGCTGCAACGCGCGATCCTCGTCCAGGACAAACGCCTCGACACGATGGCGAGGGTCGACGGGAGCGATCTTCTCGAGCGAGCTGCGCCGCTTCTTCCGACGTCATTCGCCGGCCGGGCGCAGTCGCTGTACGAGTACGGCCTCACGCTTCGACGTCTGGGCGAGCGTGGCCGTGCCTTGGCGCTCTTCGACAAGGCGAGCGATCAGGCTCGGATCGCGGGAGACACATCGCTCGAGGAGCTCATTCATGTGACGAGATCGCAGTACGAGGTCTGGGCCGGAACGAAAGGCGCGCAGGAGGCTCTCCGGGAGACCGAGCGTTCGATCTCGGTCTTCGAGCGCGCTGGCGACGATCGCAAGCTCGCGAAGGCCCTGCTCGTCCGGGGGTCGATGCTGGCAGAGCTGGGATCGACGGCGGCCGGAGAGCCCGACCTCCGTCGAGCGATCGAGCTGGCTCATCAGGCCGGAGATCGCTGGCAGGAGGGCTGGATCCGCAACATGATCGCCTTCAACCTGTGGGTGGACGGACCGATCGCCGTCGAGGATGCCGTTCAGGACTGCAACGAGCACCTTGCCGCACTCGACTGGCGGCCGCCTGGGCCCCTGGGGCTCTGGGTGACCTTAGGCCACCTGCACGCGCAGGCCGGGCGCAGCGGCGAGGCGATCTCCTGGGGGCGACGTGCGATCGATGCGATGCGGGAAGCGGGCGTGCGCGGAGAGATGCCGGAGACCCGTCGAAGGTTTGCGGCGACGCTCGCCTTGAACGGCGACGATGTGGGAGCCGAGGTCGAGCTCCGGGCGGCTCACGACCTGCTGACGAGTATCGATCCAGCTGACGCGGTTCTCTCATGCATTCGAGCCGAGCTCGCCGTGCTCGCGTACAGGCGGGGCGAACTGTCGGAGGCCGAGACGCTCGCCGCGGCAGCACGGCATGCTGCGACGAATCTCGAGGGTGAGCTTCGGTGGCGGGTTCCGACGGCGCTCGTCGAGGCTCGATGCGGCCGAGAGTCGCTCGCTCTCGAGCTCGCGGAAGAGTCCGTGGCGCTGGCAGCAAAGACCGACTGGCTCAACATGCACGCCTTGGCGCTCGAGACCCTGGGATCGGTGAGCGGCCGGCGTTCCGCTTTCGACCAGGCTTTGGAGCTCTACCTCCGCAAGGGAAATCTGAGCGCCGCCGCCGAGCTTCGTCGCTTGGAGGACCTCTGAGCTAGTGGTGCCTCTTCCACACACCTGTGAAGATCCTCGAGCGGCCGGAGCACTTCTTATCGGCCGTCGCACGGAGCGTCAGTGTTTTGGCGGACGCCTTCCAGATGTAGTGGCCCTTCGTGCTGCACAGCGGCACCGGCCCAATGGTGAGCTTTCGCCCAGCCGCGGAAACCGTCGTGGTGAAGTCAGGGGCGGCGCCGCACTTCTTCGAGCCAGGCGTGTAGGCGGCGAGGTTTCCAGCCCTGGTGATCTTGACCAGCCAGAGGTGCCCGCAGGCGTTCCGGTGGGCAGTGTGGGCACATGCCGTTGCCAGCACCCGACCATGGCTCTTGGTGCTCCCGCTGTTGCCGATCGGGCCGCCATGCCGCCTGTGATGGGCACAGCCACCGCGACCAACACACCCAACGCAATCAGCCTGCGCAGGGTCCCTAGTCGTCCACCCAAGCCGGACTCCTTATCGTGAGGCAGCGCAAAGCGTATCCCCTCCGAGGTTGGGCGTCACATCCCCTTTGGCGCGAACCTACATAGGCAATGCATTAGTATGGAGCGGCTATGGGGACGGGAATCAGCCGCGGCGGGCTGTTGGCTAGGGGCGGTGCGGCGCTCCTGGCGACCTCGTCGCTCGGCGCGTTGGCCGGCGCGGCGCGGGCCGCCGCGCCGCCTGACGGAGACCTCGCCTACGCGCGGCTGTTCGTGGCATCGGAGCTCCTGGCGCTCGACTTCTACCGGAGGGCGATCGGGTCACGGCAGTTCGCAGGCGCGGAGCTCCGGAGCCTCTGGCTCGCGCGCGCGGACGAACGGGAGCACTACCGGTCGGCGGCGAAGATCCTGACCGACGCGGGCGCGGTCCCGGCCACCGCGGCCGACATCGACTTCAACTACCCACGCGGCTCGTTCGGCTCCCGGCGCGCGATCGCGCAGCTCGGGACCCGGCTCGAGGCGTTGTCCGTGGCGGCATACCTCGGCGCCGTCGGCGGGTATCAGACCGAGGCGCTGAAGGAGCTGGCCGCCCGCGCGGCCGCGAGCGAGGCCCAGCACCTGAGCGTCTTCGCCGGAGAGGTGGGCGGACGGCGGGTCGGACGGGCCTTTCCTCGACCGCTGCCGATCGACAAGGTGTCCGACGCCCTCGACGCCTACACGAGCTGATGCCGAGGCAGTTCTACAGCGCGGGTGAGGCCGCCAAGACACTGGGCATCAGCCTCGACACGCTGCGCCGCTGGGATCGCACCGGCAAGATCAAGACGACCCGCGACACGAGCAACCGCCGGATCGTGCCCGCCGCAGAGATCGACCGGCTCCGGGGCGAGGCCGATGGCGCCCACTTCAGCGCGCGCAACCGGCTGGCCGGGACGGTCACCGACGTAAAGGTCGACGGTCTCGTCGCCCAGGTCGAGCTGGTCGTCGACGAGCCGGCGCGAGTGGTAGCGATCGTGACCGCGGACGCCGTCGAGGAGCTCGGGCTGCGCAAAGGCATGCCTGCCACCGCAGTCGTCAAGGCGACGTCCGTGATGGTGCAGCACTCATGAGGGTCGCCGCCGCCGTCCTGGCCGCCGGCCTGCTCGCCTCCGGTGCCGCCGCCAGCTCGTCCTCGAGCGTGACCGTTTACGCCGCCGCGTCCCTGACCGACGCCTTTCCGAAGATCGCGCCGGGGGCGAAGTACTCGTTCGCCGGCGCGAACACGCTCGCGGCCCAGATCCGCCAGGGCGCTCCGGCTGACGTCTTCGCCTCGGCGAACATGAGCCTGCCTCAGGGGCTGCACAAGGACGGGCTCTGCTCGAAGCCGGTCGTCTTCACGCGGAACACGCTGATCGTGATCGTGCCGAAGTCGAATCCGGCCAGCATCCACACCGTCTACGACCTGGCCACGCCGGGGGTGAAGGTCGTCGTCGCCGCGCCCAGCGTTCCAGTCGGCGCCTACACGCGCCAGGTGCTGAAGAACATGAACCTGACGAGCGTCCTCAAGAACGTGGTCAGCAATGAGACCGACGTGCGCGAGGTGCTGTCGAAGATCGCGTTCGGCGAGGGCGACGCCGGCTTCGTCTACTCGACCGACGCGCGCACCGTGCCGGGCAAGGTGAAGACGATCCGCATCCCGGCCTGGGCGCAGCCGAAGGTGCAGTACGGAATCTGCGTCGTCAGCGCCAGCTCCCACAAGGCGGCCGCGCG
>DASPRN010000033.1:0-15404 GCA_035624425.1 Gaiellaceae bacterium | reverse complement strand
GCTCAACATCCTCGCCGACGAGGGGCCGGTCGTTCGCATCCTCCGCGACATCCACGTGCTCGGGCCCAACGGCAGGTTGCTGGCGACGACCTTCGCGGTCGTCGCGGGAATCACCTACAACTTCTTCCCCTTCATGGCGCTCCCGTTATACGTCTCGCTCGAGCAGATCGATGAGCGGCTCCTCGAGGCGGCGAAGGATCTCTACTCGTCCCCGACGAAGGCGTTCCTCAAGGTGACCGTGCCGCTCTCGATGCCGGGAATCGTCGCGGGCACGCTTCTGACCTTCATTCCGGCCGCCGGCGACTTCATCAACGCCGCGCTGCTGGGAACGCCCAACCAGGCGATGATCGGCAACGTCATCCAGGCGAAGTTCCTGGAGTCGCTCGACTATCCGACCGCCGCGTCGCTCTCCTTCATCCTCATGGGCACGATCCTCGTGATCCTGCTCGTCTACGCCAAGATCGTCGGACCGGAGAAGCTGACCGGATGACCGCTACTGCAGTCGAGACGACGCTGGCTCGCCCGCCGCGCCCGAGCGTCGCGAGCCGCGTGTGGCGTTTCGTGGCGCGGCATGCGCTGACCGTGTACGCGATCCTCGCGATCGGCTACCTGATCGTCCCGATCGCGGTCGTGATCATGTTCTCGTTCAACCACCCGCCCGGCCGGTTCAACTACGTCTGGCACAAGTTCACGTTCGACAACTGGATCCACTGGAACTCCGTGCTCGGGATCCAGGGCGCCCTCGAGAAGTCGCTCGAGGTCGCCACGCTCGCTACGCTCGTCGCCACCGCGCTCGGAACGATGATCGCCCTCGCGATCGTCCGGCACCGGTTCTACGGACGGGCGACCACGAACGTCGTGGTCTTCCTCCCGATGTCGACGCCCGAGATCGTGATGGGCTCCTCGCTCCTTGCCCTGTTCCTGAACGATCAGAACACGATCCAGCTCGGGTTCTGGACGATCTTCATCGCGCACGTGATGTTCATCATCAGCTTCGTGGTCGTCACGGTGAAGGCGCGCCTGATCGGCTTCGACAGGCACCTGGAAGAAGCGGCGATGGATCTCGGCGCGAACGAGTGGACGACGTTCCAGAAGGTGACGCTGCCGCTGCTCGCTCCCGCGATCCTGGCCGCAGGGCTCCTCGGCTTCGCGCTCTCGATCGACGACTTCGTGATCACCTACCTCAACGCGGGGCCGGTGCAGACGTTCCCGATCTTCGTCTGGGGGATCGCGCGGGTCGCAGTGCCGCCGCAGGTGAACGTCGTAGCGAGCGCGATCTTCCTCGTGGCGATCATCCTTGGCCTCGCGAACGTCGTCTGGCAATACCGGGCCGCCAAGTCCACGAGAGGAGCTGCAGGATGACGACGACGTCCCCGGGCCTCTCGCCCGCCGAGCTCCAGAAGGCTGCCCGGGACCATCTGTGGCTCCACTTCACGCGGATGGGCGACTACGGGGACAACGACGTGCCGATCATCGTCCGCGGCGAGGGTTGTTACCTCGAGGACTCGAACGGCAAGCGCTACCTCGACGCACTCGCCGGCCTGTTCGCCGTCCAGATCGGCTACTCGTACGGGGACGAGATCGGCCAGGCGGCGCACGAGCAGATGCGCGAGCTGCCCTTCTACACAAACTGGTCGTACGCGCACCCGCGCGCGATCGAGCTCGCGGCCGAGGTCGCCTCGCTCGCGCCCGGCGACCTGAACCGCGTCTTCTTCGTCTCGGGCGGCTCGGAGGCGGTCGAGGCGGCCTGGAAGCTGGCGCGGCAGTTCCACCAGGCCCGCGGCGAGCGGCGCTGGAAGGCGGTCTCGCGCCGCGTCGCCTATCACGGGACGACCATGGGCGCGCTCTCGATCAACGGCATCCCGGCGCTGCGGGCGCCGTTCGAGCCGCTCGTGCCCGACGTCGTCCACGTCCGCAACACCGCGCGCTACCACCGGCCGGCGGACGAGAGCGAGGAGGAGTTCACGGCCTTCCTGCTGGACGACCTCGAGTCCGCGATCGTGCAAGCCGGCCCGGAGACGGTCGCGATGGTGTTGATGGAGCCGGTCCAGAACGCGGGCGGCGCGCTCACCCCGCCGGCCGGCTACTGGCGCGGGGTGCGGGAGATCTGCGACCGCTACGAGATCCTGCTCTGCGCCGACGAGGTGATCACCGGCTTCGGCCGCCTCGGCACCTGGTTCGCCTCGGATCTCTACGACATCCGCCCGGACCTGATCACCTGCGCGAAGGGGCTCTCGTCGGCCTATGCGGCGATCGGCGCCGTCATCGCGGGCGACCACGTGATCGAGCCGTTCCTGGGCGAGAAGCAGATGTACGCGCACGGGATCACGTTCGGCGGCCACCCGGTGATGGCGGCGATCGCGCTCAAGAACCTCGAGATCATGGAGCGCGAGCGGATCGTCGAGCGCGTCCGCGACAACGAGGAGGCCTTCCGCTCGACGCTGGCGCAGCTGCTCGAGATCCCGATCGTCGGCGACCTCCGCGGGGCCGGGTACTTCTGGGCTCTCGAGCTGGTCAAGGACAAGGAGACGAAGGCCGGCTTCACGGACGAGGAGTCCGAGTCGCTGATTCGCGGCTTCCTCTCGCCGCAGTTTTTCGAGCGCGGGCTGATCTGCCGGTCGGACAACCGCGGCGACCCGATCGTGCAGATCTCGCCGCCGCTGATCGCTGGCCAGGCGGAGTTCGACGAGATGACCGGCATCATCGGCGGCGTGCTGACGGAGGCTTCGGCGCGGATCTAGGCCACGTTTGGTGGTTGGAAGAGGCCCTCGCCGCCGGGCTCGGCGGCGAGGAGACGACGCCGCTCGAAGGGGAAGTCGAGGCCGACGTCGCAATCGTCGGCGGCGGTTACACCGGGCTCTGGACGGCGCTGGCCATCGCCGAGCGCGATCCGTCGTTGCACGTGGTGGTGCTCGAGGCGGGCGAGTGCGGCCGTGGGCCGAGCGGGCGCAACGGCGGGTTTCTGCACGGCTACTGGAGCCACCTCCCGCGGCTCCGGGAGCGTTTCGGCGACGAGGGCGCGCTGGCGGTGGCGCGTGCCGGCGAGGAAATCATCCGCGGCGTGCGTGCCTTCGCCGAGTCGACCGGCGCCGACTTCTGGCTCCGTGAGGCCGGGATGCTGCGCGTGTCGGCCGCGCCCGCGCAGGACGCGTCGATCGGCGACGAGGCCGAGGCGGCGCTCGAGCTGGGCGTGCCCGAGGAGGCGGTGATGCTCTCGCGAGAGCAGCTCGCCGAGCGGGTGCGCTCCCCGGTCTTCCGCGAGGGCGTGTTCCTGCGCGACGGCGCGACGATCCAGCCGGCGCGGCTGGTGCTCTCGCTGCGGCGCCAGGCGCTCGAGAAGGTGGAGCTGCACGAGCACTCGCCGGTGACGCGGATCGAGGACGGGCGCGTCGCGACCCCGCGCGGCTCGGTGCGAGCGCGGGAGGTGGTCGTGGCGGTCAACGCAGCCGCCGCCGGCTGGAAGCCGCTCCGGCGCCGGCTGACCGTCTTCGGCAGCTACGTCGTCCTGACCGAGCCGGTGCCGGAGCTCCTGGAGCAGATCGGCTGGACCGGGGGCGAGGCGATCTTCGACGGGCGGATGTTCCTGCACTACTTCCGCACGACGAACGACGGGCGCGTGCTGATGGGCAGCGGCTCGGGGCCGATCGGCTTCGGCGGGAAGATCGACAGGCGCTTCACGCACGACGAGCCGACCGTCGCGCGGGCCGAGCATGGCCTGCGGCGGCTCTTGCCGGGGCTCGCCGAGGCGAAGGTGACGCACGCCTGGGGCGGGCCGATCGACGTCTCCTCCGACCACCTGCCCTTCTTCGGCACCGTGCCGGGGACGGCGATCCACTTCGGAGCGGGTTATTCGGGCCACGGCGCCGGTCCGAGCTGGCTCGGCGGCCAGATCCTGGCCCGGCTCGCGCTCGGCGTCGACGACGAGCTGACGCGCCTGCCGCTCGTCACGCGCCGGGTGCCGAAGCTCCCGCCCGAGCCGATCCGCCGCCTCGGCGGAGGTCTCGTCCGCGCCGCGATCATGGCCTGCGAAGAGGCCGAGGAGGAGGAGCGCCGCCCGCCGCTCCCCGCACGAGTCGGCGCCGCACTACCGCGCCTGCTCGGCCTCCGCATCGGCACGCGCTGAGCCCCTGGGGATACTCCGCCACACATCCGGCACGCGTTCCTCTTGACAAGAATCGGTGTCCGACACCGTTTGAAGCGTTCTGCCGACACGTCCCGTTTGGGGCATCCTCGGCCGCGCCGCCTCGCCCGCTGATCCTTCAAGTCCCTCACCCGAGGGATGACCGAGGCCCGCCGAACCCCGATTCTGATCTCGAGAGGTATTCCGCTGAACACGTGGAGCCCAGCGGCCGGGCTCGTCTCAGGACTGAATGGCCGCCGACCGCAAACTCCTAGCCGCCACCTTCGCCGCCATCGCCTTCCTGACGGCAGGTCCCGCACGCGCGGCGCTCAGCCCACCGACCGCGACCGCACCCGCGCCCGGTGCGACCGTAGCCTTCCTGCCCGCCTTCGCGTGGACGCCGGTCACGAGCGCCGACCACTACGAGTTCCAGATCAGCGCCGATCCCGGAATGGGCTCGCCCGTCCTCGGCAGCGGCAAGGACGACTTCTTCACCAACAACACGCGCGCGACGCTCGGGCAGACGGTCCCGAACGGGACCTACTACTGGCACGTCCGGGCAATCGGCGGCGACGGGTCGGTCTCGGCCTGGACGCCGACCCGCGCTTTCAACAAGCTCTGGAACCTGACGCCGGCGATCCAGACCCCGGGGGCCGGCGCCGCGCTGACGTTTCCAACGAACCCGGTCGTCCTGCGCTGGTCGGGGATCCCCGGCGCCGCCGAGTACCTCGTCCCGGTCGCGAGCGACCCCCTGCTCGGCTCGATCGTCTTCCGCTACTCGAACCAGGACGACCCGTACGGCCCGCCCAACGTCGCCGCCACCTCGGCGGCGATTGCCTCGCCGCTCGCACCGGGCAGCTACTACTGGGCCGTCCAGCCGGTCGACGCCGAGGGCAACCGCGGCGTCTCGACGCCGGTCAGGACCTTCAGCTGGGTCTGGCCCTCGGCAACCGTGCCCCAGGTGACCGACCTCGACTCCTCCGCAGAGGTCTTCGACCCCAAGTTCTCGTGGAACCCGGTTCCCGGCGCCGCCCGTTACGAGGTCGAGATCAACCCGTCGGTCGACTTCGCGCCCGGCTCGAAGGTCTGCTGCACCGGGACGACGATCGCCACCTCCCTGTCGCCGCCGAAGGTGTTCAAGAACGACACCTATCACTGGCGCGTCCGGGCGATCGACGCCGACGGGAACGCCGGTGTCTGGAATGTCGGCCCGGTCTTCAAGAAAACCTTCGACAACGTCCCCCCGGTCACGAGCCCGAGCATCAAGAACCTGCACATGCGCGACAACACGAACGACCCGGGCGTCGACCAGGACCTCGGCACGCCCGGCTACCAGACCCAGGTTCCGATCGTGACCTGGGACCCGGTGCCCGGCGCCTCCGCCTACCAGGTCGAGGTGACGCCCTATGACTCCGGCGCGAGCCAGTGCAACTGGACGGCCACGGAGAACCACTGGAACGTCTCGACCGCCGTGAACGCCTGGACGCCGCTCGGCGACGGCTGGAACGACGTCAAGCCCTACGCCGACTCGCTGCAGGTCGCAAACGAGCTGGTCAGCCTGATCCCCGGCGCGTACTGCGTCCGGGTCCGCGCGCGCACCGACCGGGACACGAACAGCCAGGACGTCTACGGCGACTACACCTATCTCGACGACGGCACCGGCCGCGGGACGGCGTTCGACTTCACGGGCTACCCGGTCGCCATGTCGGGCGGCTGCTCCGGCTACCTCTGCTCGGGCGACTACCTGACGCCGACGGAGGGCACAATCGTCCCGCGAACGCCGTACTTCACCTGGAACCCGATCCCGGGAGCCCAGAGCTACTTCGTGCTCGTCTCGAAGGACGCGAACTTCACCTCGATCGTCGACTACGGGTTCACGCACGTCCCGGCCTACGCGCCTCGCACCTCGAGCGACGAGCGCGCGTACACCGACGAGACGACCTCGTACTACTGGGCCGTCCTGCCGGCGCAGGGCTACGACGGCAGCCTCGCCAAGGGCGACCCGCTGAGTGCGGCCGCGGCCGACTTCCAGAAGCAGTCGACGCCGCCGTCGCTGCTCTCGCCGAGCGCGGGCCAGGTCTTCCTCGACCAGCCGACCTTCCGCTGGAGCCCGGCCGAGGGCGCGCGCCGCTACCGGCTGCAGGTGGCCTCGGACACGAGCTTCAGCAACCTGCTCGACGACGTGACCACCGACGGGACCTCGTACTCGAGCAACACGACCTATCCCGCGGACACGGTCCTGTACTGGCGCGTGCGCGCCGACGACGAGACCTTGAACGGCCTGACCTGGTCGGCTGTCGGCACCTTCCAGAAGACGCTTGCCGTGCCGGTGCCGAGCGCGTCGAACCCGACCTCGGGCGAAGCGCTGCCCGTTTGGTCGTGGGCCCCTGTGCAGGGAGCCTCGTCCTACGACGTCGAGGTCGACCAGCCCGACGGGACGCACAAGGTCTTCAGCGACCTGCGCTCGCCGGTGATCTCGTTCATCAAGATGACCGGCACCGGGATCTGGCACTGGCGCGTCCGCGCCGAGTTCCCGCAGTCCGGTTCCGCCGAGACGCCCGGCCCCTACTCGTCACTGCGGGCGTTCACGCGGACGATCGGCCAGCCGGTCAACCTCCAGACCGACGCCGGCGCCGACCACGTGGTGTTGAGCTGGAACGCCCGGACCGGCGTCAAGAGCTACCACGTGCAGATCGCGTCGACGCCGGACTTCAGCGCCACGTTCGATGACACGAGGACGGACAACACGAGCTATGCGCCCACGATGACCTCCAGCGACTACTCGGCGGGCGGCACGCTCTTCTGGCGCGTCGCGGGCGTCGACGAGGATCACAACCAGGGTGACTGGTCGCAGGTGCAGCAGATCAAGCTCCAGCCCAAGCTGAAGGTGACCGTGATTGCGTCGCTCAGGCATCGCCACGCCGGCCACGTGAGCGTGTCCGTGACCGACGGCCGCGGACTGCGCCTCGGCAAGGTTCGCGTCCGCATCTCGGGGAAGGGGATCAAGGCCCGTTCCAGGCGGACCGACGCCCGGGGCCGGGTCAAGTTCAGCCTCAAGCCGAAGAAGCGCGGCAAGCTGCTCGTCACGGCCACCCTCCCGGGCTACCAGACCGCCTACGGCTACGTGAAGGTCGCATGAAGCCGGCCCCGCAGCCGAAGCGCCCAGTCCTGCGTCCGGTCCGAGACGAGCAGCGCCGCATCTGGCGCGTCTTCCAGCACGCCCGCCCGGTCGTCCCGGCGCGGCCGCGCTTCACTACCTGAGCGCGGGCTTCAGCCCCCCGGCCTGCCTGGCCTGCGGGAACTGCACGAGGCTCGTGTCCCGCTGGATCACGCGCCGCGCGTAGAGACGCTCGTCCGCCGCACGGTAGAGCGAGAGCGCGTTCGTTCCGTCCTGTGGGAAGGCCGCCCAGCCGAACGTGATCCTCGAACCCTCGTCCGCGATCAGGTGCTGCAGTCGCGCTGCGATCGTGCCGGCCTCTCGTGCGCTCGCGGCGTAGGTCAGGACCGCGAACTCCGAGTCGCCGATCCGGGCGATCTCGTCCCCCGGGGGCAGTGCATGCTGAAGGCGGCCGGCGATCCCGCGGAGCGCCTCGTCGTCCTCGAGCAGGGCGCGCGGCGAAGGCCACGGGCCGGGGGAATCGATGGCCCCGACGAGCAGCGCGAAGGGCTGCTCCCGCGCAAGGCGCTCGGTGATCGCACGCTCGAACGCTCGTGTGTTCGGGAGGCCCGTGAGCGCGTCCCGCTCGGCCAGCAGCTGCAGCTCCTCCAGCAGCGTGCGGTTCGCGTTCGCGAAGTAGCCGGTCACGACCCCGACGGTCATGTAGGTGACGAAGCGAATGCCGGTGTTGGTGCTCAGCACCTCGCTCGATGCGAGGTGCGGGTTGATGACGATGCCGGCGGCGAACAGCCCCGTGGCGGCCACGGCTCCGGCCGCGCCGATCCAGGGCCCGCCGGCGAACGCCGCGAGAATGATCGGGATGTAGAAGAAATGGCCCAGGCCGAGGCCCGGCCGCTCCAGGACGACGAAGGCGCCGAAGATGCCGAGCGCGCTGGCAGCCGAAACGAGCAGCAGCGAATAGCGCAGCCGGTTCCGCATGAGAAAAGCATCGAATGCTGGACGCCATGTGCGCGTCGCTCGAACGGGTGATTTCGGCGCAGCGGCTAGGTGCCGCCGAAGCCGAGCGCTCGAAGCTCGCTCAGAGCATGCTCGACAGCCTTGAGGCCTTCGGACTGCTCGAGGTCCCAGCGGTAGCGTGCACCGCCGTCGGAGACGTCGGCCATGCTCGCGCTGAGGAGCCCGCGCTGGTACAGGCGGGTGCCGGCGGTAGTGGCCGCGTCTTCTGCAGTCAGGGTCAGGTCGTCTTCGAGCTGCTTCAGTCCCGCCAAGAGCCGTTGGCTCAACGCTGCCGGGACGGCGCTCGGGAGCTCAGCCTGTTCGAGGCGCCTGGTCGCGGCCTCGTACGGGAGGAGCCCGTTGGCGATGACGCTCGGGACGGAGTCGGGACCGACACTGTTCACGGTTCCGACGAGGCCGAGCGCCGACTCGCGAACTGCCAGGACGGTCTCGGCGTAGGCGGTCGCCGTCGGGTCGCCGGCATGGGGGTCGTCGAAGACCCGTGTCTGCTGGGGACCGGCAGGCATGGGGACGGCCGCGCTCGGGGGCCCGGCGAGCGCCGGGGGCGATGGGGAACGGAGGGCGCTTTGCAGGAGCCACCAGGTGAGGCTCCCGCCGACCAGGAACGGAAAGAAGGGGATGAGGGCGACTGGCCTGAGGGCGGTCGAGGCCCCGCCCCCGAGCCCGTGCAAGAAGACCAGCCGCACGACAGTGCTCGCGGCCGATCCTGCGAGGAGCGCCACGACCGATGCCCCGTAGGGGATCTCGTAGTCGACGACGGGAGCTAGTAGGTACCGGAGGATGACCGCGCCGATCGCCGCGGAGAGCAGCAGGTTCACGATGACCATGACCGGCGACGGGTTGCTCAGGGAGTACGCGCGTCCGAGAAACAGGAAAGACGTGACGAACGAGGCGATCGTGGCCGCGCTGAAGACGCAGAGCAGCGTGCGGAGGAAGGGGAGCTCGCGTTCCTGTTGGCTACTCGTGATCACGATTGAACGAGCGCACCGGCGGCGAGAAGCGGTCGCTTGAGCACAGTAGATCCCGGTGCCTGTATCGGTACGGCGGCCGGACCTCTGTAGGGCCGCTGCGGGAGGGGCTCTAAAGGGACCGGGGGGTCTTGCCGAGCAGATCGCCGCGACCGACATGGCGAGCGCGGCTCGCTGCGGCTCTCCGTCTCTGGTCTGCGAGATCTCTAGCCGCCTGGCTAGCTGTAATCCGGCGAGGATCGGTGTAGCGTCCCTCCGGTACTAGGCGTCTTTGCTACGGGCTTGCGAAGGCGTCTCGTGCGCTGGCAATTCTCAGAGAACCAGCGACTTCACGACGGAGGTCCGCGTGCCAATCCTAGGAGGGTCCGGCCCCAAGGTCGCCAGGCGCTCCACGGTGAGGGCTTCCTTGGCGCTGCGGGCGCTCGCCCTCGTCGCAGTGATTCCGTTGATCCTGTCCGTCCAGGCTGCGTCGGCGACGGCGCCGTCGGACGACTTCAACCGCCCCGACGGCTCGCTCGGGTCGAACTGGGCCGCGATCGGCGACGGCGGGCTCTCGATCTCCTCGCAGGCGCTGGTCGGCACGAGCGCGACCGCCGGCGACATCCGGGTCGCAGAGAGCTACGGCAGCGACCAGTCCTCGCAGATCGAGCTCACGCAGACCCAGCTCACGGGCGGGCAGTGGGTCGGCCCGGCCGTCCGCGCCCAGAACGGCGGCCAGGACACCTACCTCGGGATCTACTTCTGGAACAACGGCAGCCAGCAGCTCCGCCTCTACAAGCGCAACGGCGGCAACTGGACACAGCTCGGCAGCTCCTATGCCTCCGGACCGCTGCCCGCCGGCACCAAGCTCCAGCTGAGCGCCGTCGGCTCGACGATCAGCTTCCTGCAGGACGGCGTCAGCCGGATCAGCGCCAGCGACAGCAGCATCAGCGGCGGCGCGCCCGCGATCATGACCTACGGCCAGGCCACGGCCGACAACTGGACTGGCGGCGCCGCGACGGGCGGCACCGGCAACCCCGGGTTCAGCGTCACCTACCGGAGCACCGATGCGAACGGCGTCGCCTCGTACGACGTCACAGCCGCCGAAAACGGCTACGGCACGCAGACGTTGAGAGTGCTCGCACCCACGCACCCGGCCGCGGGCGTGCCTCATAGCTTCCTCTACGTGCTGCCGGTCGAGGCCGGGCTCGGGTCGACCTACGGCGACGGGATCGCCACGCTCGCGTCCCTCGATGCCGAGGATCAATACAACCTTACGATCGTCGAGCCGTCGTTCGGGATCGAGCCGTGGTACGCCGACAACCCGAACGACTCGAACCTCCGTTATGAGACGTTCATGACGAACGACCTCGTGCCGTGGGTGCGGCAGAACCTCTCGACGACCGGCCACGAGCAGAACTGGCTGATCGGGTTCTCGAAGTCGGGCATCGGCGGACAGGATCTGCTCCTCAAGCACCCCGAGGTCTATTCGCTCGCGGCGTCGTGGGACTTCCCCGCCGACATGTCGAGCTACGACCAGTTCGGCTCAAGCTCGGCGAACGAGTATGGGACCGACGCGAACTTCCAGGCCAACTACCGGCTGACGCCGATATTCGTCCAGGCTCACGCGCTGGCCCTCGTCGGCACCAACCGGATCTGGATCGGCGGCTATCAGGCGTTCCAGGGGGACATGACCGACTACGACGCCCTGCTCAGCTCCCAGGGAATCCAGCACACGACGGAGACGCCGACGTACATGCCGCACCGCTGGGACAGCGGCTGGGTGCCGATCGCGCTCGCCGCGCTACGCCAAGACAGTCAGAACCTGCCCGCGTCTCCTTAGGCCGAGCCTCTCAAACAGTTACGGACCAGCCCGGGGGTCGACGGAGATCGTCGCAGCGGCGGCTTCGTTAAGCCAAATCTCACCGCAGGCGTCACGGGCGGTTACGCCCAGTTACGCCGCCAAACCTGACCAAAAACCTGACCACGATTACGCCGGGGGTCGCGGGCGCGGGAGAGGCTTACTTCGAGCGCGGACGGAGACTCGTCATCGAGGTCGCGGTCGAGAGATGAGCCTCGTTCGCCGCAGAGACGTTCATGGTCCCTGGATAGAGCGTCTCCGAGGGGAACAGGCGCTCGGATGGATAGAGCGTGATCTTCCTCACGGTCCACGAGCGCTCGCGCCATCGCCGCAGGACGACGCCTCGACGTCGCTTGTCGGCGGCGAGGTCCTCGAGGAAGCGATTGACCGAATACTCGAAGTCGTCCCACATCGACTCGAGGTTCACGCAGAAGCCGCCGCCGTCGAGCGGATACCAGTGGAGGCTCTCCTGTCCGTGGGTGATCCCGACAGGGGACTCGTGCTTGAGGAGCCGCGTCCGCCAGTTCACCCAGAGGAAGTGAGCGTCGGCGTCGGAGTTCCGTCCCGGCGGGAAGTAATCATCAAAGTACCGCCGCCATCCCTGTCCTTCTCTATCGGCGGCTCGTGCGTTTAGACCCGCCGTGCGATGGACTCGGACCGCGAGAAGGATATGGCGGTCGAACGCCTCGTCGCCGTCTTCGGGACCGAGCGGACGACGGAGGTTCCGCAGTAGCGAAACGCGGAGTTCGATCAGTTCCGGAGAGAGCTTCATAGCGGGCGGATCACGGTATCGACGGCGTCGGATACCTCTGCGGAGTCGCGCGTGGACTGCGGCAGGGATCCCCTTATCGGGTCAGGTCTTGCATACGAGCATTCGCCGCCGCGACCGACATGGCGGGCGCGGCTCACTGGCACGCCTGCGGTAGTCGTCTCCTTGGATCGCGGAACGCTCAGGCGGCTCCGCCAACCGAAGAATCGCGCGTCCGATCGCAAGGAGGGGGCTCACGGGGGAACCAGGGGTTCACCCGTGAAGCAAGCGGGCGGCGCGTAGCGCCGCCCGCGAGGCGTGTGGAGCGTACCGGGATCGAACCGGTGACCTCCGGCTTGCAAAGCCGGCGCTCTCCCAGCTGAGCTAACGCCCCGGGCGCTTAGAGTCTAGAGACGAAAGAAGCCGGCGGAGCCAGCCGCCGGCTTCTTCGTTCACGGAGAGGACCCCCCGTCTTTAGGCGGCCCGGGCCAGTCGCTCCTCGTGGCGGGCGCGCTTGATGATCTCGTCACGGTCGCCGAAGCGAGCGCGCGCCTTGAGCGTGCGGTGCTCGTCCCAGAGCGCCGCAAGGCGCTCCTCGAGCGCGTGCAGCTCGGCCGCGAGGCCGGCGTCGTGACCTTCGGAGAGCTGGTGCCAGAGATCGGCGCGACGCTCGGTCGCGTCGTCGATCTCGGCGCGGATATCGTCGTTTGTGTTCATGACCCCTTACAACGAGGTCTCCGCTCGAAACATTCCTAGTCGCCGGAGAAGAACCACAGGAGCACGACGACGAGCCCGACGGCACCGGCCGCGATCGCGATTCCGGTCAGGAGGCCCGAGCTCACCAGGTGGGTTGTAACGGGTGGCGCAGCGCCACCGCGCGAACGGTGAGCGCCCCGAACACGAACCCGCCGATGTGAGCGAAGAAGGCGACGCCTCCGCTCTCTTCCGGGTGGAGCAGCGCGAACCCGCCCTCGGCGAACTGGAACAGGAACCAGATGCCGAGGAAGTACATCGCCGGGATCTCTCGGATGAGGAAGAAGATGAAGGTCAGCACCTTCGCGTTGGGCAAGAGCACGATGTAGGCGCCGAGAACGCCGGCGATCGCCCCCGAGGCGCCGACGTTCGGGACGCTCGCGCCGGCTGCGTTCGAGAAGGCGAGCGTGACGACGCTCTGCACCGCGATCGCGACGAGGCCGGCGGCGATGTACCAGAGAAAGAAGCGCCGCCGGCCGAGTGCGTCCTCGACGTTGTTCCCGAAGATCCAGAGGAAGAGCATGTTCCCGAGGATGTGGGCCCAGCTGGCGTGCAGGAACATCGAGGTGAAGGCACCCTCGTACCAGGGCAGATGGTGGACCTGCGCGGCGGGCGCGACGCAGGGCCCGTCCGCCGAGCAGGGGTAGTAGCCGTCGTGGAGGACGGCGCTCTCGACGCCGGTGCTCCGCTCCCAGAGCCAGACGATCGTGTTCGCCGCGATCAGGCTGACCGTGACGAGCGGGAAGCTCCGCGTCGGGACGTTGTCCTTGAGCGGGAGCACTTCGCGCCGAGGCTACGGCATCACGAGCGCCATCAGGCCCTTCTGGGCGTGGAGGCGGTTCTCGGCCTGGTCCCAGACCGCGGACTGCGGGCCGTAGAGCACGTCCTCGGTGATCTCCTCGCCGTAGTGCGCCGGCAGGCAGTGGAGCACGATCGCCCCCTTGCCGGCGAGGCCCACGAGCTCCTCGTCGATGGCGAAGCCGGCCAGGTCGCGCAGCCGCCGCTCACGCTCTTCCTCCTGGCCCATGCTCGTCCAAACGTCCGTGTAGAGGACGTCGGCGCCGCGGGCGGCCTCCTGGGGGTCGTTGACGAGCTCCGGCTCGCCCCCGGCCTCGCGTGCGACCTCGACCGCCTTCGGATCAGGCTCGTAGCCCTCCGGCGTGGCGGCGACGAAGCTCATCCCGAGCTTGGCGGCAGCGACCATCAGCGAGGCGCAGACGTTGTTGCCGTCGCCTAGGTAGGCGACCCGCACGCCCTGGAGCCGGTCGAGACGCTCGCGGATCGTCATCACGTCGGCGAGCGCCTGACACGGGTGCGTGCTGTCGGTGAGGCCGTTGATCACCGGGATCGTCGCGTGGCGCGCGAGCTCCTCGACGTCTTCCTGCGCGAAGGTGCGGATCATCAGGCCGTCGAGGTAGCGCGAGAGGACGGTGGCCGTGTCGCGCAGCGTCTCGCCGCGACCGAGCTGGAGGTCGGAGGCGGCAAGGTAGAGGCCGTGCCCGCCGAGCTGGGCGATGCCGACCTCGAACGAGACGCGGGTCCGGGTCGACGGCTTCTGGAAGATCATCCCGAGCGCGCGGCCGGGGAGGAGATGGTGCCCCTCGCGCCGCCGCTGGCGCTCCTTGAGGTCCTCCGCCAGGTCGAGCACGGCCAGCAGCTCCTGGCCGCCCCAGTCGGCGATCTTGGTGAAGTGTCGTCCGGTCAGCTCCGTCACCGGGCCGATGCTACTGGGCGGGCGGGCGGCCGGGCCTGGCCGCCCGCCCGCGTTCGGACTGTTGGGCCTATGGGCCCCAGTCCATCGCGTTCGCCAGTGCAGCCGCGACCGCAGCCGCGACCGGCAGCCACATGATGAGACGGCGACGCATGCCCACACCTCCCTTCCGCAGTCGGGGTCTTCTCTCCCCACAGAGAGCCTGGAGTCGCTCGGCGAGCGGCTGAGACGGCTGCGGCGGGAACGCGGCCTCTCCCAGCGCGACGTCGCCTCGCCGGGTGTCTCGTACGCCTACGTGAGCCGGATCGAGGGCGGCGCCCGCCAGCCGTCGGTCAAGGCGCTGCGCAAGCTCGCGCGCAAGCTCGGTGTCTCGGCCGAGTACCTGGAGACCGGCAGGGACGTCCTCCCGGGCGAGGAGCGGGAGCTCCGCCTCTCGCAGGCCGAGCTGCGGCTACGGCTCGAGCAGGATCTCGCGGAGCCCGAGCAGGACTTCCGCACGGTGCTCGAGGATGCGGCCGAAGACGGCGACGTCGACGCGCTCCTGCGTGCGCGGCTCGGCCTCGGCGAGATCGCGTTCCGGCGCGCCGACTACGTCGAGTCCGTCCGTCAGCTCGAGGCGCCACTGACCGAAGGCGAGGTCTCGCCGCTTTCCCACGGGGACGTCTACGCGACGCTCGCGCGGGCCTACTCGGCGCTCGGCCGGCCCGAGCGTGCGGTCGAGCTGCTGGAGGGCTGCCTCGCGGAGGTTCGAGAGCGCGCGCCCGAGGACGTTGCCGCGGAGGTTCGCTTCGCCACCTACCTCAGCTACGCGCTCGCGGACCGGCGGGACCTCGGGGCCGCCCGCAAGGTCGTGAAGGAGGCGCTGGCCCGCGCGCAAGGCGCCGCCGACCCGTACTCACGCGTCCGCCTGTACTGGTCGCTTGCCCGCCTGGCACTGATGGAGGGTAAACCGCGAACGGCGCTACGGCAGGTCCACCGCGCGATCGGTCTGCTCGAGGCAACCGAGGACACGCGTCAGCTCGGCCGCGCTCATCTTTCCTGCGCCGAGATCCTGCTCGACGAAGGGAACGCCGCCGACGCCGCTTCGCACCTCGAGCGGGCCGAGCGGCTCCTCGGCGACACCGCCGAC
>DASPRN010000025.1:0-26492 GCA_035624425.1 Gaiellaceae bacterium | reverse complement strand
GCCCTCGAACACGTACCTGCCGTCCCGGTACAGCTCCGTTGCGGCCGGGTCGAGGGCGACCGCGATCCGCTCCCGGTGGCCCGCGCGCTCGGCCGCCTCGAGCAGCGCCTCGATCGCCTCCTCGCTGGAGCCGAGATCCGGGGCGAACCCGCCTTCGTCGCCGACTCCCGTAGAGAGCCCGCGCTCGTGGAGCAGCGCGCCGAGCGCATGGAAGGTCTCCGAGCCGATCCGCAACGCCTCGGCGAAGCTCTCCGCGCCGGCCGGGACGAGCATGAACTCCTGCAGGTCGATGGAGTTCTGCGCATGGACGCCGCCGTTGATCACGTTCATCAGCGGCACCGGCAGCGTCCGTGCCTTCGCGCCGCCGAGGTGGCGGAACAGCGAGAGGCCCGCCTCCGCCGCGGCCGCCTTCGCCGTCGCCAGCGAGATGCCGAGGATCGCGTTCGCCCCCAGCCGCGCCTTGTTCGGCGTGCCGTCGAGCTCGATCATCCGCTCGTCGAGCGCGCGCTGGTCGCCGCCGTCGATCCCGCGCACCGCCTCGGCGAGCTCGCCGTTCACGTTCGCAACCGCCTGCGAGACGCCCTTGCCGCCCCACTCCGGGCCGCCGTCACGCAGCTCCAGGGCCTCGTGCACCCCGGTCGAGGCGCCGGAGGGAACCGCCGCCCGGCCGAATGCCCCCGACTCCAGCCGCACCTCGGCCTCGACGGTCGGGTTCCCACGCGAATCGAGAATCCAGCGCCCGCGCACCGACGCGACCGCACTCACCTGAGAGCCTCTTTCGCCCGGTCGAAGTACGCATCCTGCTCGTCCAGCCCGAGGCGCGGGAACTCCTTGCCCTCTCCGGCGGCCAGCCGCTCGGCCCGCTCGACCCGAGACACGAAGCGGTCGCTCATCCAGCGCAGCGCCAGCTCGGGATCGACGTTCAGGCGCCGCGCGACGTTGACCGCCGCGAAGAGCACGTCACCGAGCTCCTCGACGACATGGGGGTCGGGCTCGACCTCCGGCGCCGTCTCCCCCGCCGAGCCCAGCGCTTCCCGCAGCTCGCGCAGCTCGTCGTCGAGATCGGCCAGCGCGCCTGCCGTGTCCGGATACTCGAACCCGATCGCCGCCGCCCGCCGCTGCACCTTGCGCGCGTGGAGCAGCGCGGGCAACCCTTCGGGCACGTCGTGGAAGATCCCCTCGCGGCCCTCCTGCTCCGCCTTGATCCGCTCCCAGTTCTCGCGCACCCGGCCCGCGGTGCGCGCCTCGACCTCGCCGAAGACATGCGGATGGCGCCGGACGAGCTTCTCGTGCACTTGCCGCGCGACCTGCTCGAGATCGCCCGCGCCCTTCTCCTCGAGCAGCAGCGCCAGGAAGTAGACCTGGAAGAGCAGGTCGCCGAGCTCGTCCAGCAGCTTGTCGTCGTCGCCCGCGAGCGCCGCGTCGGCGACCTCGTAGGCCTCCTCGACGGTGTGGGGAACGATCGTTCGGGCCGTCTGCTCCCGGTCCCAGGGACAGTCGCGCCGTAGCCGCTCGGTCAGCCGCTGCAGCTCGAGCAGCGTCTCGTCGAGAGCCAAGCGCTAGCGGGTCGAGGTCGTCGACGAGCTCTGCTTGCAGGGGTCCTGGCCGGGCGCCGGTGCGTAGCCCGCCTGGTAGCCGATCTTCTTGCAGTAGCTCTTGACCATCTTCTTCTGCCAGTCCTGCGCCGCCGTGCTGCGCTTGGTCTGGAGCAGGGTCTGGCGGATCGCCTCCTTGACCTGCGAGAACGGCGTCGGCTTCGCCGGCGTCGGCGCCTTGATCGGGCCGGTCGCCTCGATGATGTGCCAGCCGAACTTCGAGTGGACCGGCTTCGAGATCTGGCCGGTCTTGATCTTGAAGGCCACGTCCTCGAACTGCTTCACGAAGCGCCCCTTGACGTCGCCGCCGGCGAGCACGCCGCCCGCCTTCGCCGAGACCGTGTCGATCGAGTACTTGCGCGCGAGCCTGGCGAACGCGCCCGGGTTCGCCTGTAGCTGCGAGTAGATCTGGTCGGCGAGCGCCTTCTTCTTCACGAGGATGTGCTTGACCGGCCGGCTCTCGGGCTGGGCCGGCGTCTCGTACTGCGCCTTGTTCTTGTTGTAGTAGTTCTGGATGTCGCTGTCGGAAACCGTGACGTCCTTGGTCACGGCCGCCTGGACGCGCTCGTGGATCAGCGTCAGCTTGATCCCGGTGCGCACCTGCTCGTCGGTGAAGCCCTGGGCCTTGAGCGCCTGCTGGTAGCGCTTCTCGACCTCCGCCGGCGAGAGCTTCGGCTGGCCGGCCTGGCTGCCGTAGTACTGCTGCTTGATCTGCTGCAGCCGCGCCTCGACGTCCTGGTCGCTGACCTTGATGCCCATCTTGGCCGCCTCCTGCTCGTACTCGCTCGCCGAGATCAGGAACTGCGTCGCGTTCGAGCGGAGGTTGGCGAGGTCGACGCTGCCCGCCTTCGGGAACGCGTGGTGGTTCGCCGCGTAGTTGGCCTTCGTCTGGGCGATCAGCTGGTCCCAGGAAGCCTTGGAGATCGACTGGTCGCCGACCACAGCGACCGAGTCAGCCGGGACAGCCTGAGGCCCGCCTCCGCCGCATGCGGCGACCGCGAGAACCAGGACGACCCCTGAGAGAGCTACGATGATCCGTCTCATGCAAAAAGCGCCGTGAGCAGCCATTTTGCTCATGCTGCGTGGCGCGCTTCGAGTATAGCATCGACCAGCCGAAGGGCTGCCGAAAAGTCCTCGTCCCGCACCGAGACCTCGCGGCGCGCAGTCGTGTAGACGGCCGTGTCGATCTCGGCGCGCAGCGCGCGGAGCTCCCCCGAGGCGAGCTCGAGCGGCCCGACGGTCGCCCGGCCGCCCTTGAAGACGACGTAGTCGGCGCCGAGCCGGGCGAGCTTGATCTTCGCCTCCTGGATCGTGAACAGGTTCTCGACCGGCTCGGGAAGCGGCCCGTAGCGGTCCTCGGTCGCCGCGCGGAGCTCGCGCAGCTCGTCGTCGGTCTCGGCGAGCGCGAGCCTGCGGTGCAGGTCGATCTTCAGCGCCTCGGCGCCGATGTAGTCCGCCGGCACGTAGGCGTCGACGCGTGCGTCCACGCGCACCGGGCGCGGCGCTGCGCGTCGCTCGCCGGCCAGCTCGGCGACCGCCTCGCCGAGCAGCTCGACGTAGAGCTCGAACCCGAGCGCGGCGACGTGGCCGGACTGCTCGGCGCCGAGCAGGTCGCCTGCGCCGCGGATCTCGAGGTCGCGCATCGCGATCGCGAACCCGGCGCCGAGCTCGGTGTGGTCGGCGAGCGTCGCCAGCCGCGCACGCGCCTCCGGGGTCAGCTCGCGCGAGTCGGGATAGAACAGGTACGCGTGCGCGAGCACGTCCGAGCGGCCGACCCGCCCGCGGATCTGGTAGAGCTGGGCCAGGCCGAGCGTGTCCGCCCGCTCGACGATCAGCGTGTTCGCCTGCGGGATGTCGAGGCCGGACTCGATGATCGTCGTCGAGACAAGCACGTCCGAGTCGCCTCGCAGGAACGCGTGCATCCTGTCCTCGAGCTCGCGCTCGCGCATCTGCCCGTGGGCGACCGCCACCCGCAGGCCCGGGCAGAGCTGCAGGATCTTCTCGGCCGCCTCTTCGATCGTCTCGACCCGGTTGTGCAGGTAGAAGCTCTGGCCGCCGCGAGCGTGCTCCCGCTCGAGCGCCGCCTTGACGAGCTCCTCGTCGTACTCGCCGACGTGCGTGCGGATCGGCCGGCGGCCCTCCGGCGGCGTCTCGATCACCGAGATGTCGCGCAGGCCCGAGAGCGACATGTGCAGCGTGCGCGGGATCGGCGTCGCGCTCAGAGCCAGCACGTCGACCTCCAGCCGCAGCGCGCGCAGCAGCTCCTTCTGCGCGACGCCGAAGCGCTGCTCCTCGTCGACGACCACCAGGCCGAGCTGCTGTGGGATCACGTCGCGACTGAGCACGCGGTGCGTCCCGATCAGGACGTCGACCTTGCCGGCCGCGAAGTCGGCGACCACCTGCTTCTGCTCCTTCGGGCTGCGGAAGCGCGAGATCATCTCGACGCGGACCGGGAAGTCCAGGTACCGCTCGCGGAAGGTGTTCCAGTGCTGCTCGGCGAGCACCGTCGTCGGGACGAGCATCAGCGTCTGCTTGCCGTTCAGGACGACCGCGAACGCGGCGCGGACGGCGACCTCCGTCTTGCCGAAGCCGACGTCGCCGCAGACGAGCCGGTCCATCGGCCGCGGTGCCTCGAGGTCCTCCTTGACCGCCTCGATCGCCGTCCGCTGGTCGTCCGTCTCGCGGTAGGGGAACTCCGCCTCGAGCCGCTCGAGCCAGTCGCCCGAGAGGTCGAACGGGACGCCCTCGGCCTGCTGGCGGCGCGCGTAGAGGGCGAGCAGCTCGCCGGCGAGCTCGCGGACGCTCGCCCGGGCGCGGGCCTTCAGGTTCTGCCAGGCCTTGCCGCCGAGCTTGCTGAGCGCGGGCGCGCCGGCGTCGGCGCCGATGTACTTCGAGACCTTTCCGATCTGCTCGTGCGGGACGTAGAGCCGGTCGTCGCCGCGGAACCCGACGTAGAGGTAGTCGCGCGTGACCCCGGCGACGGTCTTGGTCTCGAAGCCGAGCAGCTTCCCCACGCCGTGGTCCTCGTGGACGACGTAGTCGCCGGTGCGCAGGTCGGCGAAGCTCTGGAGCGCGCGTCCGGGCGCGGCGGCGCGACCGCGGGTGCGCTTGCGGAAGACCTGCGTGTCGGGGAGCAGGACGAGCCCGAGGTCTCGCCAGACGAAGCCCCGGCGCGCGGGCGAGACGGCGAACAGGAGCTCAGGCTCGTCCGGGAGCGGCTGGCCGGGCTCGAGCAGCCGCGCCTCGATCCGGCGCAGCAGGCCGGCCGTGCGGAGCGCCTCGCCCCGGTGCGGGAAGGCGACGACGACGCGGTTCCCCGAGCGGACGAGGCCCGCCAGCTCGTTCTCGGCCTCCGCCAGCCCGCGCGCGGCCAGTGCCGGCCGCTGCGCCTCGAACGCGAACGCCTGCCCGCGCGGCAGCGGGTCGAGCTGGGCGGCGTCCTCGAGACCTCGTAACACTGTGTCACTTAGTGGGTCCGGCGCCTGGGGCTCTTCCTCCCAGGCGGAGCGGATCTCGTCGGGCTGCCAGACCAGGTCCGGCGGGCGGTCGAGCGGAGGCACGAGGTCGTCGGGGACATGTCCCGGGGACAGTCCCTCGGCCTCGTCCGGAAGGGACGGCTCGCCGAGGTCGAGCCGGCGCTCGGCAGCCGGGTAGACGACGGCGCGCTCGACCTCGTGCAGCGCGCGCTGCGTGAACGGCGAGAAGGCGCGGATCGCCTCGACCTCGTCGCCGAACAGCTCAACACGGAGCGGGTCGCGCCCGGTCGTCGGGAAGACGTCGACGAGCCCGCCGCGCACGGCGAACTGCCCGCGCTCCTGGACGCGATCGACCCGCTCGTAGCCGGCGAAGGCCAGCTGCTCGGCGAGCGCTTCGAGCCCCGGCGAGGCGGAGCGGTCGAGCACGATCGGGCCGGGCCTCGCCTCGGGCGGCGGCAAGGGCTCGGCCAGCGCGGCAGCAGACGCGCAGACCAGCCCTCCGGCCGCGAGCACGTCCAGCGCCCGCGCCCGCTCGCCGACGAGGTGCGGCGGCGGCTCGAGCCCGGAGCCCCACTGGACGCCCCGGCTCGGCAGCAGCGCGACGCGCTCCTCGCCGAGCAGCCAGCGCGCCGACTCGGCGGCATCCCGGGCGTCCGCGTCGTCAGGCAGCAGCACCACCAGCGCCCGCGCGAGCCTCTCGTGCAGCGCGGCGAGCAGCAGTGGCAGCACCGGCTCGGACACACGCGCAGCGGCCGGCAACTCGTCTGCAAAGGCGTCGAGGCGCTCGTCGGCGAGCAGCTCCTCGACGAGCGGATGGAGGACGGGTCTCGTGGTCTCTGCCAGGTCCATGACGAAAGACGGAACCGCCGGTTCCGCCCCCAAATCGTACCCGCGGCCAGTTCGTGGGCGGACGCCCGCTGCCCCGACTGGAACCGCCGGCCTAGTTGAACTGCTGCTGGGCGTCCTCGATTCCGTCCGCGGCGATCGTCTCGACGGCGTCGGCTCCCCGCGCGACGAGCGCCTCGACGTCTTCCTCGGGCGCGAAGGGCGAGAGGACCCAGTCTGCGACCGGGCGCGGGTCGCCGCGGCCGGGCCGCCCCACGCCGATCCGCAGGCGCAGGAAGTCCTGCGTGCCGAGCTCCTGCGCCAGCGATCGCAGGCCGTTGTGCCCGGCGAGGCCGCCGCCGCTCCGGGCCTGCAGGCGGCCCGGCTCGAGGTCGACGTCGTCGTGGACGACGAGGATCGACTCCGCGGGAACCTTGAAGAAGCGCGCCGCCGCCGATACCGAGCGGCCGGACTCGTTCATGTACGTCTCCGGCTTCAGCAGCGCCAGGCGCCGCTCGCCGAGCCGCACCTCCGCCAGCGAGCCCGAGAACTTCGAGCGCCACGAGCCGCCGTGCCGGCGCGCCAGCTCGTCCACGACCAGCCAGCCTGCGTTGTGGCGCGTGCGTTCGTACTCGCGGCCGGGGTTGCCCAGGCCTGCGACGAGGAGATCGAGCGTCGAGGCGCGCTCGCCCCGACCGAAGAGGCGCACCTATTCCTCTGAGGTTTCCTGCTCGCCGGCGGGCTCTTCGCCCTTGCTCTCGGCGGCTGCTTCCTCGGCGCCCTCCTCGGCCTCCTCGCCCTCGGGCACCTCGCCTTCCTCGAGCGCCTCCTCGCCCTCGACCTCTTCGGGCTCCGGCTCGACGAACCTGGTCGGCATGGTCACGGTCGCGAGCACGGTCTCCTCCGGGTCGTCGAGGAACTTGACGCCTTCGTGCGGCGGAAGGTCGGCGAGGCGAAGCGTGTCGCCGATCGCCATCCCGCTGACGTCGAGGTCGAGGTGCTCCGGAATCTCCAGCGGCAGCGCCTCGATCGTGATCTCCCGGTTGACCTGCGAGAGGACGCCGCCCTCGGTGACGCCGACCGGCTCCCCGACCAGCTCGACCACGACGCGCGCCTGGATCGCCTCGTCGAGGCGCACCTCCTGCAGGTCGATGTGGGTCAGCGTGCCCTTCACCGGATCCTGCTGGTACTGCTTGAGGATGGACGGGCGCGCGGTCTTCTGGCCGTCGAGGGTGACGTCGAGGATCGCGTGCAGGCCCCCGTCGCCCGTCAGCGCGCGCCGCAGCTCGCGCTCGGGGACGGAGAACGCGTGCGGCTCCTTCCCGCGCCCGTAGAGGACGCCGGGGATCAGCCCCTGCTTGCGCAGGCGGCGCGATTCGCGGGTGCCGCGGCTGTCGCGCTCCAGCACCTGCAGCTTGACTCGTTCGCCGGCCACGGCGCGGAAGTGTAGCTGCCGCGCCCCGTTGCTGTTTCCCCTGCAAAGGGCGTACCTTAGGAACGTGAGCACGTGTCCTTCCTGCCGCCGGGAGAACGCTGAAGGCGCGCGCTTCTGCGTCGCGTGCGGGACGGCCCTCGTCCTCGCCTGCGCGGAATGCGGCGCGGATGTTCCGGCCGGAGCGACCTTCTGCCCCGCTTGCGGGGCGCCGGTCGCAGTGGAGGCGAAGCCCTCGGGCGAGGAGCGGAAGATCGTCACCGTCCTCTTCGCCGACCTCGTCGACTCGACCGCCCGCGCCGAGCTGCTCGACCCCGAGGACGTGCGCGCCCAGCTCGCCCCCTACTTCGCGAGCGTCCGCGCCGAGATCGAGCGCTTCGGCGGCACGGTCGAGAAGTTCATCGGTGACGCCGTGATGGCCGTGTTCGGCGCACCGGCCTCGCACGAGGACGATCCCCGGCGCGCGGTGCGGGCCGCCTTTGCAATGCGCGACGCGATCGAAGAGCTGAACGCGGGCTCGGACGCCGACCTGCACCTTCGGATCGGCGTCAACACCGGCGAGGCCGTGGTCGCGCTGGATGCGGTCGAGACGGGGGTCGGGTTCGTGACCGGCGACGTCGTCAACACCTGCCAGCGGCTCGAGGCGGCGGCGCCGACCGACGGGATCCTCGTCGGGGAGGCGACCTACCACGCGACCGCGGGCGCGGTCGAGTACCGCGACGCCGGCGAGATCGAGGCGAAGGGCAAGTCCGAGCCGGTGGCCGCCTGGGAGGCGCTGAGCGCGCGCGAGGAGGCGGAGCGCCCGCCGACGCCGCTGGTCGGCCGGCGGCAGGAGCTGAGCCAGCTGCTCGACGCCCTCGTCCGCGTACGCGAGGAGCGGACGCCGCAGCTCGTGTCGCTCGTCGGCGTGCCCGGGATCGGCAAGACGCGGCTCGCGCGAGAGCTCGTGAACGCGATCGAGGCTGAGCCGGACACGGCCACCTGGCTGAGCGGCCGCTGCCTGCCCTACGGCGACGGCGTCTCGTTCGCGGCGCTCGCCGAGATGGCGCGGGCGCAGGCGGGGATCCTGACCACCGACTCCGAGGCCGAGGCCGCCGCGAAGCTGCGGGCCGCGGTCGAGGCGCTGCCCGGCGAGGCCGACGCGGGCTGGCTCGAGACCCACCTGCGCCCGCTGGTCGGGCTGGCGGCCGAGGCGCCGGAGGCCCGCGAGGACTCGTTCGCAGCCTGGCGACGCTTCTTCGAGGCGCTGGCCGAGGTGCGCCCGCTGGTGCTCGTCTTCGAGGACCTCCACTGGGCCGACCCCGGCGTCCTCGACTTCGTCGACCACCTCGTCGACTGGGCGAGCGGCGTGCCGCTGCTCGTCCTCTGCACGGCCCGGCCCGAGCTGCTCGAGCGCCGGCCCGACTGGGGCGGCGGCAAGCTGAACGCGATCACGATCTCGCTCTCGCCGCTCTCGGACGCGGAAACCGGCGACCTGGTCGGCGCGGTGCTCGGCCAGGAGCCTCCGCCGGCAGTGGAGGAGGCGCTGCTCGCGCAGGCGGCGGGCAACCCGCTCTACGCCGAGGAGTACGCGCGGATGCTCGTCGAGCGCGGGCTGCTCGTCCGCGACAACGGCTCGTGGCGCCTGGCCCAGCGAGACCTGCCGCTGCCGGAGTCCGTCCAGGGCACCATCGCCGCGCGGATCGACACGCTCCCGGCGGACGAGAAGGCCGTCCTGCAGGAAGCGGCGGTGGTCGGCAAGGTCTTCTGGCTCGGCGCGGTCGCGGCCGGCGCCAGCCTCGAGCGCGAGGAGGCCGAGCGGCTCCTGCACCAGCTCGAGCGCAAGGAGTTCGTCCGCCGCGAGCGCCGCTCGTCGATCGCGGACGAGGCGCAGCTCGCGTTCCGCCACGTTCTCGTCAGGGACGTCGCCTACGGACAGCTCCCGCGCCCTCGCCGCGCCGAGGCGCATACCCGTGCCGCGGCCTGGCTGGAGTCGCTCGGCGGCGAAGAGCTGGCCGAGCAGCTCGCCTACCACTACGAGCGCGCGCTCGAGCTGCGTCAGGCCCTCGGCGAGGAGACAGCCGATCTCGCCGGCCGCGCGGTCGTTGCCTTCCACCAGGCGGGTGAGCAGGCGCTCGGCGTGAACGCCTTCGAGGCGGCGCGCCGCTTCTTCGCGGCCGAGCTCGACCTGCGGCCGGAGGACGATCCGCGACGGCCCTACGCTCTGCTCGGCCTCGGTGAGGCGCGGTCGCACGCCGAGGGAAGCGGCACCGCCGAGCTCGAGCAGGCATTCGCGGCGCTCGAGGCCGCAGGTGACCGCGAAGCCGCAGCCGAGGTTGCCTCGACGCTCGGGCCGCTGCTCTGGGCGCGCGGCGACGCCGAGCACGCGACGGACTGGCTGAACCGTGCGGCCGAGCTCGTGGACGAGCTGCCGCCGTCCGGAACGAAAGCGCTCGTGCTCGCCCGCCTGGCGAGCCTGCACAACGTCCGGGACGAGACGGATGACGCGCGGCGCCTCGCGCAGGCGGCGCTCGAGCTCGCCGAGCAGGTCGGGTCCGACGAGGTTCGCGCCCGCGCGCTGGGAGCGATCGCCTTCAGCCGCACGATGACCGGCGACTGGGGCGGCTTCGACGACTACGCCGCGAGCATCGAGCTGGCAACCAAGATCGGGTCGCCCGACGCAATCGTCCTCATCATCAACTACGCGGGCTCGCGGCTGGCGTTCGGCGACCTTCGCGGCGTCTTCGAGCTCCAGGCGCGTGGACGCGAGCTGGCGCGGGAGCTGGGCGAGCGGCGCTACGCAGACTGGCTCCACGCCGAGCAGATCGTGGAGCTCTACTGGAAGGGAGAGTGGGACGCGGCGCTCCGGCTGGTCGACGAGGTGATCGAGGCCGGAGGCAGCGCGGGCACCGCCTACATGGAGATTCCCGCCCGTCTGATTCGGGGACGGATCCTGCTCGACCGCGGCCGGGAGGCCGACTCCGCAGACGAGGTCGAGCGGGCGCTTGCACAGGCGCTCGAGATCGGCGACGCGCAGGTCGTCGTGCCGGCGCTCTGCCAACGGGCGCGGCTGTGCCGGGAACACGACCCGGCCGCAGCCGAGGCCGACATCGCGGCCGCGCTCGACCGGATCCGCGGCCGAGAGGTCTGGGCGAGCCTCGGCTGGGCGGACATCGGCGTCGTCCTGGCCGAGCTCGAGCTCCCGTTTCCGGACCTCGCGGCCTCCAGCCGCTGGATCGAGGCGGCGCGCTCGCTGGCGGACGACCCGGCGACCGCGGCCGAGCTCTACCGCGAGATCGGCTCACGGCCCGACGAGGCCTACGCGCAGCTCCGGGGGGCGCAGCTTCTGCTCGCCGAAAACCGGTCCGACGAGGCAGCGCCGCATCTCAAGGCGGCTCTCGACTTCTATCGCAGCGTCGATGCAACGGCGCGCGTCGCTGCGGCCGAGACGCTGCTTACCTCAGCTTGAGGGTGCGTGCGGCAGCAGCCGCGCGCGCAGCCAGACGACGTTGATCGTCGCCGAATGCCCCTGCTCGGCTGATGCGAACTTGAACGACTTCCCGATGGCGAAGAAGTGGTCGGCGCCCACGAGCCTCAGCCCGTGCTTCGCGCTCGGGTTCTTGCCGTCGAACGTGACCCGGATCGCGGGGCTCTCGACCGAGAGCGCCATCGCGTCCGTGCCCTTCGGCGCCGTGAGCGACTTCACGTCGTTCGGCCCGTTCGAGGTCCTGTTCGTGCTCCCGATCGGGTCGTACGTAACGGCTCCGGCGATGTTCATGGCTCCTCCCGGTCGCTGCCGGGGCGAGTCTACGACTCCTTCGACCGGGCTGCCAACTCGCCCGCGGATTCCGCGTCTCATCTTGTTCAGTGAGCGCCGCCTCGACCGACGACGTGAACGCGACCGAAGCCGGGCCCCTCGGCGCGGCACGGCGCCGCCATGCGCGCGCGGGCTGGGCATGGTTTGCCGGGGGCGACGCGTCCGTCCTCGCGACGGTGCCGAGCGAGATGAGCTTCTTCGCCGGCCTGGGCATGTGGGTCGCCGGAATGGCGGTGGTCAGCGGGTTCGGGATGACCGTCGCGGCCAGCCAGTGGTGGAGCACCTCGATCGTGCACGTGCTCTGGGTGCTGCCGCTCTGGGCCGTGCTCTATTGCCTGATCGAGCGGCTCGTCCTGAAGAGCTTCGGCACGAACACGGCCGGGAACCTCGTGATCGCGATTCCGCGGCTCGTCCTCTCGCTGGCGATCGCGCTCGTCATCGGGCTGCCGATGGCTCAGGTGATCTACAGCGGGTCGATCAACGACGAGCTCAGCAAGACGCGGACCGCTCGCATCCACGACGCGACGAACGGGATCACGCGGCTGTACGACGCAAAGATCGCCGCCGCGCAGAAGGAGGTCGCAGCTGCGCAGCACCAGGAGTCAAGCCTCGAGCGGCAGGTCACGAACAGCAAGTTCCTCTCCCAGTGCGAGGCCGGCGAGACGAGCTGCTCGCAGACGCACAAGCTCGGTTGCGGCCCCTACTGCAAGCGCGACGCCCGACAGGCGGCCGCGGCGGCGGCGGCACTGCGGAAGGCTCGCCCGCTGCTGGCGGCGACGATCGCCGCCGGCCAGCGCAAGATCGGGGTCTGGCGAGCCGCTGAGTCCTCCCAGATCGCAAGCCGCGTTGCCGCGATCAAGGCCGACCGTGACTTCCTCGCCCGCCAGGCGGCGCTCGTCCGGGTCGAGCGCGCGAGCCCAGCCGTCAGGAAGTACGTCGAGTTCTTCCTCGCCTTCCTGATCGCGATCGACCTCGTCGCGCTCGTCCTCAAGCTGACCCACCTCTTCAGCACCGGCGGCGCGTACGAGCGGAGCGCAGCGGCACTCCGGAAGACCGACCTCGTCGAGGTGCACCGCCTCGAGGAGCGGGCGACCGTCCTGACGCGTCGCATCACCCTCGAGGCGCGTGCCGAGGAGGAGGCGAACGAGCTCAGGATCCGGGGCGAGCTCACGCGCCCGGAGGCCGGTGAGCCGAGACCGTCCCGCCACGCGTGGAGCGAGCGCGGCTTGTCGATTCCTCCGGCCGACGCCTGAGCGTCGGCCTGCCTGGCGCTCACGATCGAGCCTGGAAGAGCTAGTTCTCTAAGAGCGGGTCTACTCGCGCGTCAAAGCGCTTGTTCGGGCGCTTGAGGTCCCTCAGGCTCCCGCGGGTAGCTTGAACTGGTCCATGGTCAGGACTTCTCACTGCCGCCTTGGCTACCGGGCCGGATCGCTGAGGAGCGACGAGATAACTGTTCCTCCACCGGCGCCCATCGCAGCCGCGACCCCTAGGAACAACGCGGCGAGAAGGCAATCGCCTAGCCGGTCAGACAGCGTCTCAGTACCGAATGCGAGCCAAGCGGCGGCAGCGAGCCCGTACGCAACGCCGAACGACGCGAGCGCCATCCACGCCGACCGCCGGATGACGGTCACTAGGGCAAGCCCCACGATGCAGCCGAGCGCCGCACCGACGATCAGGCCGGCTCCTTCTGGCGGTGGGGACGAGTTCTCGGGCCCCGGGTTCGAAGGAAGGCTCAAGTAGTACAACGCCACCCCACCTGCGGCAACGAGGCCGGCGATGACGAAACCTCCACCGATCAGCGCCGTCCAGCCCGATCCCAACCACTTGCTCATGAGCCCGCTTGGCTCCTGGACCGTACCCGATTGACGTCGTGTGTGCCATTCGTAACTAGTGACCGTGCACAAGCCGAACCCGCCCGGTCTCGCCACCGGCCAAGACAGCGCCTTGTCGAAGCACGCGGCGGTGGTACACGGATCTGGTACATGAAGCGCGCAAACGCGCTGCCAGACTCGGAAAGATCAGAACAGCTGGTTCTCGCCCGCGAAGATCGCGGAGACCGAGTCGTCGGCGAAGATGTTCATGATCGTCTCCGCCAGCAGAGCGGAGACCGGGAGCACGTCCACGTTCGCGGGGCGGTCGATCGGGTCGATGGCGACCGTGTTCGTCACCGTCACGCGCGCCAGCTCGCTGTTCGCGATCTTCTCGAAGGCGTTCCCGGAGAAGAGGCCGTGCGTGGCGCAGGCGTAGACCTCCGTCGCGCCCGCCTCGCGGAGGGCCGAGGCCGCCGCGATCAGCGTGCCGCCGGTGAGGATCATGTCGTCGCTCAGGATCGCGACCTTGCCGCGCACGTCGCCGATCACCTCGGTCACCTCGGCGGTGTCGTGCTCCGGCCGGGTCTTGTTCATGATCGCCAGGTCGCCGTCCAGCATCTGGCCGAAGCGGCGCGCGAGCTTCACGCGGCCGGCGTCGGGCGAGACGGCGACCACGTCGTCGCCGTAAAAGCCGAGGTCGCGGTAGTACTGCGCGAAGAGCTGGATCGCGGTCATGTGGTCGACCGGCACGTTGAAGAAGCCCTGGATCTGGCCCGCGTGCAGGTCCATGGTGACCACGCGGTCGACGCCCGCGACCTCGAGCGTGTCGGCGACGAGCTTGGCCGTGATCGGCTCGCGCGGCGCCGATTTCTTGTCCTGCCGCGTGTACGGGAACCAGGGGATGACCGCGGTGATGCGCTTGGCGGAGGCGAGCTTGGCGGCCTGGATCATGATTAGCAGCTCGACCAGGTGGTCGTTCACCGGCGGGCTGCCCGACTGGACGATGAAGACGTCGGCTCCGCGGATCGAATCCGTGTAGCGCACGTAGGTCTCGCCGTTGGCGAAGGTCTTGAGCTTGACCTCGCCGAGCATCACGCCGAGCTTGTCGGCGATCTGCTGGGCCAGGTCCGGGTTCGAGCGGCCCGAGTAGAGCATCAGCCGCTTCTGCGGCCCGCGCTCGATCCAGGGGGTGCGCTCGCTCACGGGCAGGACGGGCTCGACCGTCTCAAGCCCCGGGAGTGTCGCTTCACTCATCTCTTTCCCGCCTTTTCCGTACGTAGCCTTCCTTGTTCTCCTGGCGCTGGCGCGCGACGGCGAGCGCTTCGGGGGGGACGTCCCTCGTGATGACGGAGCCCGCCCCAGTCCAAGCATCGTCGCCAATCTCGACCGGCGCAACGAAGGAATTGTGGACGCCGGTCCTGACGTTGCGGCCGATCACGGTGCGAGCCTTCGGCTCGCCCTCGCGGTGGGGGAAGTTGGCGGTGATGTTCCCGGCTCCGATGTTGGTCCCCTCGCCGATATCCGCATCGCCGATGTAGGACTGGTGAGACGCCTTCACCCCGGCTCCCAGGCGGGAGTTCTTCACCTCCACGAAGGCGCCCGCCTTGGCGCCGGTCTCCAGCACCGTTCCGGGGCGAAGGTAACAGAAGGGGCCGACCAGCGCTTGCGGGCCGACGACGGCGCCGTCGAGCACGGCGTGCGGGCCGACCTCCGCGCCTCCGGCCACGCGGGTCTCGCCGCGCAGGACCGTGAACGGGTGGATGGTCGAGTCGGGCTCGAGCTCGACAGACGGCTCGATCCACGTCGTCGCGGGGTCGACGATCGTCGCGCCCGCGAGCATGTGCGCCTCGTTGATCCGGTCGCGCAGGACGGCGGCGGTGGCGGCCAGCTCAGCCCGCGTGTTGACGCCGACCTCGGCAGGGTCGTCGTCCCGGTAGACGGCGACGCGCTCCCCGGCCCCGACGAGCTCGCGGATCGTGTCGGTCAGGTAGAGCTCGCCCTGGCGGTTCTCCGGGGCGAGCTGCCCGAGCGCCGGCCAGAGCTTCGCCGCAACGAAGGCGTAGATCGACGAGTTGATCTCCGTGATTGCGAGCTGCTCGGGGGTCGCGTCGCCGGCCTCGACGATCGCCTCGAGGCTTCCGCTCGCGGCACGGACGATGCGGCCGTAGTCGCCAGGCTCGGTCCGGTCGAAGGAGAGAACCGTCGCAGCGGCCTGCTCGCGGCGATGGGTCTCGAGCAACCGCTGGAGGGTCTCCGTCGTGATCGTGGCGGCATCGCCGCTGACGAGAAGCAGGTCCCCCTCGAAGCCTTCGAGCTTCGGGCGCGCCGCGGCGGCGGCGTCCCCGGTCCCGCGGGGCTCGCTCTGGACGGCGACCTCGAGGCCCTCGAAGGCGTCCTCCTGGCCGGGCGCGGTCACGACCACGAACGGCTGAGGCCCGAGCGGGCGAATGGCCTCGATCACCCAGTCGACCAAACGCCTCCCGAGCAGCGGGTGCAGGTGCTTTGGAGTCTGGGACCGCATGCGGGTCCCAAGCCCGGCGGCGAGGACGACAGCTGCGAGGGGGGTGTCGGCCACGGCTCGAACTATGGCTGGGCCGCCAGGATTCGAACCTGGGATCGCGGGACCAAAACCCGCTGCCTTACCACTTGGCTACGGCCCACCGCTGATTCGTTTCTATCCAACATCGGGTGTTAAGACGGCCGCACGGGCAAAGCCGCCCGCGCGGCCTCTGAGCGGCATCGCAAGCGATGCCTTGGCACTTGGCTAAGTGTCAGGTTGGTCACGAAACCCATACTCTAAAGACGGGGCTCGGTTTCTCCAGGCTCGGCGTACTCGCTCTAGCCGCGCTCGCCGAAGAGGAAGATCAGGGCGATCACGGCGAAGACGCCCGCCAGGGCCAGCGCCAGCCAGCTGAGGAGAAAGGAGAAGATGGCGACGACGACTGCCAGCGCCTGCGAGGCGCCCGCGATCCAGCCGACCTGCCGCACGGTGTCGGAGCGGGCGTTGCGCGCCCAGAGGACGTAGACGGCGAGCACGGGAATCGCGATCGCGACCACGGTCCACTTCGTGAAGTCCTCCGTGAACGCGACGAGGATGCCCTCGAGGACGGCGATCCAGAGGGCGATCCGCGTGCGGCGCGCGCGCAGCCACCGGCCGTACTTGCTCGTGCCGTGGTCAATCGTCGGGGCGGGCTCCAGGGGCCTGTCCGTGGCCATCGCTTCAACCGTACCAAGTCGGCACGGTGAGCCAGGTTCGGCCCGCGCGGCGCAGTGCGCGCTCTGCCGCGGCGGCCGGTTTGCGGTGCTGGAAGAGGCCGTAGACCGCGGGCCCGGCGCCGCTCACGTCCGCGCGGAAGGCGCCGAGCGAGCGGAGCTCTTCCGCGAGCGGGGACGCCGCGAGGTCGTTCACCGGGAAAGCGGCGAGGTCGCTCGCACGCCGGACCGCTGCGAGCGTCTCGTCGAGGCGGGCGCGGCGCTCGGTGTAGCCCTGCTCGCCGCCGCGTTCATCGAAGGCCTCGTAGACCGCCGCCGTCGACTCCTTGTTTTCGTCGCGCGGCAGGACGAGCACGATCCAGTAGTCCTGCGGGAGGTCGAGCGGCCTGAGGTCGGTGCCCGTTCCCTCGCCGAGCTGCGGGCCGGCGGTCAGGAAGAAGGGCACGTCGGCCCCGAGCGCGGCCGCGAGCTCGCGCAGGGCCTCCGCGGAGAGCGGTTCTGGGAGCGTCTCGTTGGCGAGCCGAAGGGCGGTCGCCGCGTCCGAGCTGCCGCCTCCGAGCCCTGCCGCGACGGGAATCGCCTTCCAGATCCGAGCGGCCCAGCGCGGCTCGGCGCCGGCCGCCTTGGCCAGCTCCTCGAGCGCGCGGCGGACGAGCGTGTCCTCGGCGAAGCCCTGCACGCTGAGCACCGGCGCGGCCTCGACGGCGATCCGGTCGGCGAGGTCGATCCGCTGGAGGACGGTCGCCACCTCGTGCCGGCCGTCTTCCCGCGCCGGGCCGACGACGAGCGCCAGGTTGAGCTTCGCGGTCGCCGGTGCCCGGTTCACGCGAGAGCCTCTGCCAGGGTGACGAACTCGGACGGGGTCAGCTCCTCGGCGCGGGCGCCCGGGTCGCGGCCGATCGCCCCGAGCGCGGCCGAGGCGCGGTCGCGGGGGGCGAGGCCGGCGAGCTCGAGCGAGTTCGCGAGCCGCTTGCGGCGGTGGGCGAACGCCGCGCCGACGAGCTCCTTGACCCGCGGGAAGTCTGCCGGGAGATCGCGGCGGCGAAACGCCACCAGCGCCGAGTCGACGTTCGGCCGCGGGCGGAAGGCGGTGCGCGAGACCGCGTGGAGGCCGGTCCGCTCGGCGGCGAGCTGGACGAGCACCGAGACGGCACCGTAGGCCTTCGTCGAGGGTTGGGCGAAGAACCGATCGGCGACCTCCCGCTGGACCATCACGCACCAGAGCCCGACCGTCGGCAGGCCGTCGAGGCTCTCGACGACGAGTGGTGTCGCGATGTTGTACGGCAGGTTGGCGACCAGCTTCGTCGGCGCCGGGTCGAGCGAGGCCAGCTCGAGCCGGAGGGCGTCGCCGAAGTGGAGCTCGACGTTGGCGTGCGTCGCGAGCCGCTCGGCGAGGGCCGCCTCGAGCGAGCGGTCGAGCTCGATTGCATGGACGCGGGCGACCCGCTCGGCCAGGTACGCGGTGAGGACGCCGTGCCCGGGGCCGACCTCGAGCGCGACGTCCTCGGGACCGAGCTCGGCGAGGCGGCCGATCACGCCGAGGAGGTTCTCGTCGACGAGGAAGTGCTGGCCGAGCTCCTTCTTCGCGGCCGGGAGCCTCACGGGAGCGAGAAGGCGGCGGCCGCGTTGGCGTCGAGCTGCGCGGAGAGCGCCGTCGCGTCCTCGCTGCGGGCCTCGGCGAGCACGGCGATGGTGTGGACGACGTTTGCCGGCTCGTTCGGCTTGCCGCGGCGAGGCTGGGGGCTGAGGTAGGGGCTGTCGGTCTCCGCCAGCAGCCGGTCGGCGGGCACCCCGCGGGCGGCCACGCGCAGCTCCTCGGCCTTCGGGTAGGTGACGTTTCCCGCGAAGGAGACGAAGTAGCCGCGCTCGAGCGCCACCTGCAGAAGGTCCGGGCTGGAGAAGCAGTGCAGGACGACCGTCCCGGCGAAGGCCTCGAGCGCGGCGGCGGTCTCCGCGTCGGCGGCGCGGGTGTGGACGACGACCGGCTTGCCGAGCTCGCCCGCCAGCTCGAGCTGGCGCGCGAACAGGTCGAGCTGGCGGTCGCGCGGCGCGTAGTCGCGGTAGAAGTCGAGGCCGGTCTCGCCGACGGCCACGGCGCGCTCGTCGGCGAGCAGCTCGCGGAGCTCGTCGAGGCGGCTCGCGTCGGGATCGGCCGCCTGGTGCGGATGGATACCGAGCGCGGCCCGGACGCCCGGGTGGGCGCGGGCGATGGCGAGCGTCTCGCGGCAGGACTCGAGGCCCGAGCCGACCGCGACGATCCGCTCGACCCCGGCGGCCCGGGCCCGCAGGACGACGTCGGCGGCCGGATCGGCGCACGCGTCGAGATGCGCGTGCGTGTCGGTCACGGCCTCAAGCGGTCGCAGTCGGGAGGTCGACCCGCGGAAAGAGCGGCTCGGCCGGCTCGATCCCCTCGGTCACGCCGGTCCGGCCATAGGCGACCTGCTCGAGGGCGAGATCGAGCGGGGCACCCAGGGCGGCGAGGATCCGGGGCGCGGTGTTCGGCAGGTACGGCGAAAGTGCGACCGCGAGCGCACGGATGCCGTCCGCGAGGTCGTACAGGACCGCCGACAGCTCCTCCGCGCGCGACTCGTCCTTGGCGAGCTGCCAGGGCGCAGTGCTCTCGACGTGGCGGTTGAGCCAGCGCACGACTTCCCAGATGTGCTCGAGCGCAGCCGTCAGGTCGAACACGTCGAAGCGTGCGACCAGCTTCTCCCGCAGCGAGTCCAGGAGAGACTCCAGCTCGGCGTTCGGCGCGCCCGGCGCGATGCGGCCGTTGCGGTAGCGGGCGATCATCGCCGTCGTCCGCGAGACGAGGTTCCCGAGGTCGTTCGCGAGCTCCCGCTCGTAGCGCTCGTGCAGGGCGTCGACCGAGGCGCTCCCATCCTGGCCGAACGAGACTGAACGCAGCGCCCAGAAGCGGACCGCATCGGCGCCGTAGACGTCTACGAGGTCGAGCGGGTCGATCACGTTCCCGAGCGACTTCGAGATCTTGCGATCGTCGAGCAGCAGGTAGCCGTGGACGAAGAGCTGCTGCGGCACCTCGTAGCCTGCGGAGAGGAGGAGCGCAGGCCAGTAGACGCAGTGGAAGCGCAGAATGTCCTTGCCGAGCAGGTGGTGGACGTGCGGCCAGAACTTCCCACGCAGATCCTCGCCGTCGCGCGCGTAGGTGAGAGCGCTCAGGTAGTTGATGAGGGCGTCTACCCAGACATAGGTGACCTGCTCCTCGTCCCAGGGGATCGGCACGCCCCACGGCTGCCCGGCCCGGCTGACGCTGAAGTCCTGGAGGCCGCCCTCGATGAAGCTCCGCGCCTCGTTGCGGCGGAAGCGCGGCAGCACGAAGTCGGGCCGTTCGTCGTAGAGCGCCAAGAGGCGATCCTGGTAGGCAGACAGCCGGAAGAAGTAGTTCTTCTCCTCGATGTACTCGGGTGCGATGCCGTGATCCGGGCAGAGCCCATCGACGAGCTCGGCCTCCGATTTGAACTCCTCGCACTGCACGCAATAGAGCCCCGCGTAGACGTCCTGGTAGATGTCGCCGTTGTCGTAGATGCGCTGGAGGAACTCCTGAACGAAGCGCTTGTGGCCCTCGTCGGTCGTCCGGATGAAGAAGTCGTACTCGGCGTCGACCCGGTTGGGCAGCTCACGCCAGTACGTCTCGACGATCTCGTCGACGTATGCCTTCGCGTCCTGGCCCGACTCCTCGGCGACCCGGTACACCTTCGAGGCGTGCTCGTCGGTGCCGGTGAGGAAGAACGTCTCCTCGCCGCGCTGACGGTGGTGCCGCACGACGACGTCCGCGGCAATGGTCGTGTACGCGTGCCCGATGTGCGGCGTCGCGTTCACGTAGTAGATCGGTGTGGTCAGGTAGAAGCGCATCGCGGTCAATGATACGAACGGCCTTTCCGGACGCGGAGCGGCGGCGCCCGACAGCGAGGAGAGCCACTGCGAGCGCAACGAGGCACAGGGCAGCCGCGCCCACGGCAAGCCGGCCGCGGTGCTCGGACGCGACCTTTGCCGGCGCAACAGCTCGGCGGATGACACCTACGCCCGTGCGACGGCTCGCGGACGCGCTCGACACGACCGGCCGCCCCCCGGGGGCGGCCTCGGCGACCGTCGAACGGCCCCGCCGTCCAGCCGCCGGCGGCCGGGGAGGCGTGGCGGACACAGCGGTGGCGGAACGCACGTGCGGGCGCTGCGCTCGCGCCGGCGCTCGCCCTGGCACGACCGGATGGCGCGCGGGCACGGTCACACGGCGTCCGACGCGCAGGATCTTGCCCGGCGGCGAGACGACCGGAGCCGGCGGGGGAGCGGGCGCCGGTGCCGGCGGCGGTGGCGGAACGGCGGGCGGCGCGGGGTCGCCGACCGGATCTGGAACCGGGGCGGGCTGTGGCACGGGCTCAGGCCCGGGCGCAGGCGAGGGCGGCGGGCCTTGCGCGGGCAGGAAGGCAAGCGGGTCGAGGTAGCCCTGCGGATCGACCGTGCGGCGCACTCCGAGGTAGACGTACGGCACCGGTTGCTCCGACTGGCCGCTCGGGCCGACCGTGGCGACGACCTCGCCTTCCGCCACGGCCTCGCCGCGCCGGATCGCGTACGAGCCGAGGTGCACGAGCGTGACCGAGTAGCCGTCCGGCGTCGCGATCGTCAGCGTCTTGCCGCCGACCGGCACGGTCCCCGCGAAGGCGACCGAGCCGGAGACCGGCGCCTCCACCCCGGTACCGCTCGGCGCCCCGATATCGATTCCGCGGTGCTGTCCCGCGGCGTACGGGTGCTGGCCGTCGAACGAGAAGAGCGTCAGCACCGAGCCGTGCACGGGCCAGCTCCATCCCAGGGCCGGGGCAGGGGCGATCAGCATCGCGACGGCAGCCACCGCCGCTGGGAGCAGGCGCATCTGGGCACGACCTCCGTTGTCAGGTATGCAAACGCCGGGCTACGGTAGCAAGGCGAACCGGGCGTTGTCAAATCCGCTTACAACGAGCCGCGATAGAGACGGTTTCGCGGGACTCCGGTCAGGCGGGCAACCACGTCTGCGGCCTGCCGCCGCGCCACGCCGGCCGCGACGAGCTCGGCGACCGCGGCGACGGCGGCCGGCTCCTCGTCCCCGGACAAGGCATCCGCCGGCCCGAGCACGAGCGTCACCTCCCCCTTGACCTCCCCGCCGAACCGCTCCGCCAGCTCGCCGACGGAGCCGCGCCCCACCTCCTCGAAGCGCTTCGTCAGCTCACGGCAGACCGCCGCCGGCCTCTCCGGGATCACGCGGGCGAGTACCCGTAGGGATCTGCCCAGCCGCTGCGGCGACTCGAAGGCAACCGCCGCCCAGGGCCAGGCGGAGAGCTCCTCCGCTAGCGCCGACAGCGCCCGCTCGCCCCTCGGCAGATAGCCCAGGAACTGGTAGCGCTCGGCCACGAGGCCGCTCGCAACGAGCGCCGTCTCGACCGCGGACGGCCCGGGCAGCACGGTCACGGGCACGCCGGCCTCGAGCGCCGCGGCGACCAACCGCGCCCCGGGGTCCGAGATCGACGGCAGCCCGGAGTCGCTCACGAGCGCGACCCGCTCGCCCGCCTGCAACCGGGGCAGCAGCTCCCCGGTCCGCTGCGCCTCGTTGTGCCGGTGGTACGAGACCAGCCGCGCCCTGACGCCGTGCCGCTCGAGCAGCTTGCGCGTGTGCCGTGTGTCCTCGCAGAGGACGAGGTCGGCCTCCCCGAGCTCGCGAAGGACGCGCAAGGTGACGTCCTCGAGGTTGCCGATCGGGGTCGCGCAGACCGCGAGCGGCACGGCTACGACTCCGCTTCGAGCGCCTCGAAGCCGAGCATGCTCGCGCCGATCACGCCCGCGTCGGCGCCCAGCTCGGACTGGACGATCCGGACCGTGTCGCGCGCCGGCGCCAGCCCTTCGACTGCGACAACCTCGCGGGCGGGGCCGAGCAGGAGCTCGCCCGCGTCACCGAAGCCGCCCCCGACCACCACCAGCTCTGGCTCGAACACGTTGACGAAGCTCGCGATACCGGCCCCCAGCCGGCGCCCGATCCCCGCCAGCGCCTCGACCGCTGCGAGCTCCCCGCCCCGGGCGCGCTCGACGAGGTCGTGGGCGTCGGAGCCCGGCCCGAGCACCTCGCGCGCAACCCCGTCCGCCGCCCTCCCGGACGCGTACGACTCGAGGTGCCCGTGCCCGCCGCACCCGCAGGGAGGGCCGTCGAGGTCGACCACGATGTGGCCCAGCTCGGCACCGCTGCCGGTTGCGCCGCGGTACGGCCGCCCGCCGAGGATCAAGCCGCCGCCGACACCCGTGCCGAGCGTGAGCATGACGACGTAGCCGGCGCCCCGCGCCGCACCCGCCTTCCATTCCCCGATCGCCGCCGCGGTCGCGTCGTTGTCGATCCCTACCGGGAGCCCGTGACGCTCCTGCATCCGCGAGCGGAAGTCGACGCCCTCGAGCGGGATGTTCACCGAAGCCACGGCGTGGCCCGTCCGCTGGTCGATCCGCGAAGGCAGCCCGAACCCGAGCGCCGCAACCTCGGTTTCCGCGCGGAGATCCTCGACGATCCCGTCCATCACGGCCAGCAGGGCCTCCTCGGACGAGACGTCGGTGTCGCGCTGGCCGCGCGCGGTGATCTCGCCCTCGCGGGTGACGACCGCGCCGAGGATCTTCGTTCCGCCGACGTCCACGCCTATGACCTTGGGCTCCGCCACGCGCGGCTACCATACGCCGCCGAATGGCGTCGCCCGGCGGAGAGAAGCCGTATCGCCTCTACCGCGGCGGGCGCGTCAAGGGGCGCGTGCCGACGGGTGGCGCACAGAAGCCGCCGTCGCCCCCGCGCAGGCCGCGGCCCGGGCGAGACGGCAGGTCCCACTACCGCGCGCCGGGAGCGAGGCCGGGTGCCGCGCAGGCCGCCAGGCAGATCCGCTGGGGGCGCGAGATCGGGATCGCGATCGGCCTCGTCGTCCTCTTCCTCGTCTTCTGGGCGTTGCTCGGCTACCTGACCTTCCGCAGCGGCGTCTCCGCCGCGAACAAGCGCCTGCCGCACTCGGTGCGGAGCGCGCTCGCGCCGGACAAGGGCTCGCTGCTGACCAACTCCACCTCGATCCTCCTGCTGGGAACCGACCACTCGCTCGCCGTCTCACGCGCCGGCGAGCAGCATTCGGACTCGATCACGCTGCTCCGCACCGACCCGGCCCACCACCGGCTCTACTACCTGTCGATCCCGCGCGACCTGCGCGTCCAGATCCCGGGCTACGGCGACGCGAAGATCAACACCGCCTTCCAGGTCGGGGGGCCGCGCCTGGCCGCGCGCACGATCGCCGGCTACACGGACATCCCGGTCAACCACCTGATCGTGGTCAACTTCGCCCAGTTCCGCGACCTGATCGACAAGGTGGGCGGCATCGACGTGAACATCCCGCGGCCGATCGTCTCCAAGTTCGACTGCCCGTACGCCTCCGCGGTGCGGTGCGAGCGCTGGCAGGGCTGGCGCTTCGCCAAGGGCGAGCAGCACCTGAACGGGCGGCGGGCGCTGATCTACTCGCGGGTGCGGAAGAACGCCCTCGCGCCGGGCGAGAGCGACATCACCCGCGAGCAGCGCAACCAGCAGGTGCTGCAGGCGCTGATGGGCAAGCTGGCGAGCTTCAGCACGTTCATGCGGATGCCGTTCATCGGCGACGACCTGATGAAGCCGCTCGCGACCGACCTCTCCGCCAACCAGTTCATCGAGCTCGGCTGGAACAAGTTCCGGGCGGGCAACTCGATCCACTGCCGCCTCGGCGGGATCTCGACCGGCGGCGACATCACGCCGAGCGAGGACAACGCGAAGGTAATCCTGATGGTGCTGGGCAAATCGGCGGTACAGCCGCCGGCGCCGTCGGGCGACACCTACCCTCCCGGCTGCGTCTTCGGGAACCCGGCGCCCGGGTCGTACTAGGCTTCCGCAGCCTTCTCTTTCTTCTCCGTCTTCTCCGGCTTGTCGGCCTTCTTCTCCTTCTCGGGTTCTGCGCCGTCCTTCGACTGCTTGCGTCCGCCGCGGCCGTAGTCGGTCGAGTAGAAGCCCGAGCCCTTGAAGTGGACCGCTACCGGGTAGAGCACGCGCTCAACCGGACCTTCGCCGCAAGTCTCGCAGGCCTTGGGAGGAGGGTCGCCCATCTTCTGGAAGAGCTCAAACAGGTGCCCGCTCGGGCATCGGTACTCGTAGATCGGCACTACGGCGTCGCTTGCGATGCCGTCTTCAGGACGTACGGGCTCTGCCCGTGCATCCGTCTGAAATGACCGGTCGACTCGATGGGATCCGATGAAAACATCTCTACGCAAAGAATAGTGGCGCTTGTGGCTACGGCATCGCTTGCGATGCCGATCTCAGGGCGTGCGGGCTCTGCCCGTGCGCCCGTCTGAAACGACCGGTCGAACCGACCGGTGTCACCGCGGCGGCTCTAGGTCCTTCGTTCGCGCTCGAGGGTCTCGCGGAAGCAGGGCGCGTCCTCGAAGGCGGCGAGGCCGGGCGGGGTCTGGCGCGCGCGGGGCCGGCGGCGGCGGGCGGCGGCCAGGACGGCAGACGCGCCGACCAGCCCGCCGAGGAGGAACGATCGCAGTCGTCGCCCACGTGGCTCCCCGTCCATGGTTCGATTCTACGAGCGATGGTGTGCACTCTTGGAGACCTGCTCGTCGACGTGATCGTGCGCGCGCCGCGGGAGCTCGCGGCGGGAGCGGACACGCCGGTCGAGACGCGCGTTGTCTCGGGCGGCCAGGCGGCCAACGTCGCCGCCTGGGTGGTGGAACTCGGGGAGCAGGCGCGGTTCGTCGGCAAGCAGGCGGACGACGAGCCCGGTGCGCTGGCGCGGTCGCTGCTCGAGCGGCGCGGGGTCGAGCTGGCCGGGCCGCGCGTCGAAGGAAAGACCGGCGTCGTCGTCTCGTTCGTCGGGCCGGACGGCGAGCGCTCGATGGCGACCGACCGCGGCGTCTCGCCGGAGCTGCGGGCCGAGGAGCTCGATACCGCCTGGTTCGCAGGGTGCCGCTGGCTGCATCTCTCCGGCTACTCCTTGCTGGCGGAGCCGATCGCGGAGGCGGCGCTCGCGGCGGGCCGGACGGCGCGCGCAGAGGGCACGACGGTCAGCGTCGACCTCTCCTCGTGGAGCGCGATCCGCTCCTACGGCCCGGAGCGGTTCCGCGACCGGCTCGACGAGTTGGCGCCCGACGTCGTCTTCGCCAACGAGCCCGAATGGGAGCTGGTCGGCGGGGCGTACGGGCTCGGCGAGACTGCGATCGTCAAGCGCGGCCCGCGGGGCGTGGTCGTGCACACGGCGGGCGGCTCGGAGGAGCACGCCTCGCTCGGCGCCTCGGTCGTCGACACGACGGGCGCGGGCGACGCGCTGGCCGCAGGCTTCATCGTCGGCGGGATCGAGCTGGGCCTGGAAGCAGCGGCCCGCTGCGTCGCCCAGGTCGGAGCGGTGCCGGCGTGAGCGGGCGAGGTGTGACGGAACTGCTCCGAGTCGCTCCGGAAGTGCAACAAGCTCTCCACGAAGGCCAGCCGGTCGTGGCGCTCGAGACTACCCTGATCTCCCATGGCTTCCCTCCCGGGGTGGGGGTGGAGGTGGGGCTCGCGGCGGAGTCGGCGGTTCGCGCCGGCGGGGCGGTTCCGGCGACGATCGGGGTGCTCGACGGGGCGGTCGCGGTCGGGCTCTCCGGGGACGAGCTCCAGCGCTTCGGCGAGGCCGGCGCCCGGGCGCGGAAGGCCGGGCCACGCGACCTCGGCGCTTGCGCCACGCAGGGCGCGCTCGGCGCGACCACCGTCGGCGGCACGCTCGCCGTCGGCCGCCTCGTGGGGATCCGATTCCTCGGCACCGGCGGCATCGGCGGCGTGCACCGCGGCTTCGCCGAGCGGCCCGACGTCTCTGCCGATCTGACCGAGCTCGCCCGCACCCCGGCGCTGGTCGCCGGCTCAGGGGCCAAGTCGCTGCTCGACGTCCCGGCGACCGCCGAGGCGCTCGAGACCCTCGGCGTGCCCGTGCTCGGCTACCGCACGGACGAGCTGCCGCTCTTCTACGCCGCCGCCGGCGGGCCGCCTGTCTCGGCGCGGGTCGAGTCGCCCGAGGAAGCGGCGCGCATCGCTCGAGCGCACTGGCAACTCGGCGGCGCCGGCCTGCTGCTCGGCAATCCGCCCGAGGACGGCGTCGACGTCGAGCCGCTCATCGAGGAAGGCCTCGCCGCAGCCGCCGCGCAGGGCGTGACGGGCCAGGCCGTGACGCCCTTCGTGCTCGCCTTCCTGCACGAGCGCAGCGGCGGCCGCACGCTCGAGGTCAACCGCGAGCTGATCGTCGCGAACGCCGGCCTCGCCGCGCAGGTCGCGGCCGCTACCGGAAGCTGATC
>DASPRN010000006.1:0-20004 GCA_035624425.1 Gaiellaceae bacterium | reverse complement strand
CGGGATCGTGATCAGCGCGTACCAGGCGAGGCCCTTCCAGATGTGCCGGCGCGCGACGTGACCGAGCTCATGGCCGGCGATGACCCTGATCTCGCCCGGCGTCAGGCGGCCGCCGAGCGCGGTGTCCCAGATCACGACCCGCGCCGAGGGCCCGATCCCGATCGCCTCTGAGTTGATGTCCTCGGTCGTGTCGCTGACCGTCTCGATCCGGATCGGCGTGCCGCCGACCCCTTCGCGCCGCTCGATCTGCCGGATCTGCGCGGCGAGCCGGGTGTGGTGGGGCGGTCGCGTGCCGATCGTCATCACGTACGGGAGGACGAGCGCGAGCAGGACGGCGACCCCCACGAAGAAGACGCCGGCGAAGGCCCACCACCAGCGTGGGAAGCGGCCGGCGAGGAGGAGCAGGATCGTCAGCCCGATCGTCAGGCCCACGACCTGGCCGACGAGCGCCGGCCACTGGGCGAGCAACCAGCCGAGGTAGTCCTGCTTGTCGATCCCGTAGCGGCGCCCCTCCCAGAGGGCGGCGAGCCCGAACGGGAGCGAGACCGCCCAGGTGACGAGCGTCGCGACCGCGCCGACCATCACCCCCTTCCCGACGCGGCCGAGCTCCCACGCGCGCGCCAGGCGCGGGCCGAGGCGGACGAGCACGACGAGCGCTGCCACCTGGGCCACGGTCGCCAGCACCCAGTCCCAGCGCAGGAAGCCGTCGAAGCTTGCGGCCCGGTGCAGAACGGAATCGCTCCAGTAGCGATGGGGGTCGACGTGCGGCAGCCGCAGGCTCGCCGGCACCGTCGTCTGCCACAGGAACCAGCCGGCCACTACCCAGGCCCCCGCGCACAGGAATACAGTTGCGCTCTTGGCCAACCGGGTCGCCGTCATCTCGGACATCCACGCTAACTGGCACGCGCTGGAAGCGGTTCTCGCTGCGATCGACGCGGAGCAGCCGGACGAGCTCTGGTGCCTCGGCGACCTCGTCGGCTACGGGCCCCGGCCGAACCCGTGCTGTGCGGCGGTGCAGGAGCGGGCCGCGCTCTGCCTGGCCGGCAACCACGACCTCGGCGTGCTCGGGCAGCTCGACCTCGAGGAGTTCGCGCCGGATGCGAAGGCCAGCGCGCTCTGGACGCGCGAAGTGCTCGGAGACGAGTCGCGCTCGTACCTGGAGTCGCTCAGCCCGAAGGGCCGGCTGGAAGGTGCGGAGCTCTTCCACGCGAGCCCGCGCGACCCGATCTGGGAGTACGTGCTGACCCTGGAGGCGGTCGAGGCCGCCTTCGAGCTGACCGAGGAGCCGCTCGTGCTCGTCGGCCACAGCCACGTACCGCTGGTACTGGCGCAGACCGACGGGACGCTCACGGGCGGGCTCGCGCCGGAGGCGACGGTGGCAGAGCTCGACAGCGGAGCGCGGCTTCTCCTCAACCCGGGCTCGGTCGGCCAGCCCCGCGACGGTGACTACCGCGCGGCCTGGCTGCTGCTCGATTTCGCCTCGGCGCGGGCGTCGTTCCGCCGCGTTGCCTATCCCGTCGAGCAAACCCAGGCCGAGATCCACGAGCGGGGGTTGCCGTCCCCGCTGGCCGAGCGCCTGGCTCGCGGCGTCTAGCGGGACCGAGCTCAGTCGCCGGAGCCGGATCCTCCGCCGTCGTCGTCGCCCCCGCCGTCGCCGCCATGGTCTCCGCCGGTGGTGGTCGTGGCGGTGGCCTCGCCGCCGTCGTCGTCCGAACCGTCGTCGCCCTTGCCGTTGTCTCCGCCGGTTGTCGTGCCGGGCGGCTTCGAGTCGCCGTGGTGCTCGGTCTCGGTCGGCTCGGTCTCGGTTGCGTGGTCACGCCCGGAGCTCCCGCTCTCGCCCGAGCCGCGGTCCCGGTGCGTCTCGGTCTCGTGCGCCGTAACCGCGACCGGGCGAATCGCGGGGGCGCTCAACTGCGGCAAGCCGACCGGCGCCGCGGCGGCGGCCGGTCCGGTCGCCGGCGCCGGCGCCGGCGCCGGCCGTCGATACGGGCGCCGGTGGACGTGCGTCTCGAGACCGGCGACCGTCCCGAGCGTCCCGAGAGCCAGCGTCCCGGCCGCCAGCTTGGTCGCGACCGAAGTCGTGCCGAGCTTGGCGAGCACCGCAGCGCCGGCGCCGCCGAAGCCGGGCAGCGCCTGGTTCAGCGACTCGCGCAGCGTCGGCGGCAGCACCAACGCGCCGAGCGCCGCGCGCAGCGGCCTCAACTCGGCCTGCAACCGTTTTCGGCTGCGGAAGATGAGCGACTCGACGGCCGCGCCGGAGATGCCGAGCGCCGAGGCGACCTCGGCGTACGAGAAGCCGTAGAACTCGCGCAGGATGATCGCGTCGCGCTGCTGCGGCGGCAGCTCCGCGAGGGCCGCGCTGAGCGCGTCGATCTCGGCGCGCCGGGAAACCTCGCGCTGCGTCTCGTCGCGCGAAGGCTCGCCGGCGAGCGCCAGGGGCTCGGTGCTGCGGCTGCGCAAGCGACTGCGGCACTCGTTGCGCGCAATCGTGCCCAGCCAGGCCGACGGCTCGCGCGGCTCCTGGCCGGCGAGCAGCCCGCGGTACGCCGAGAGGAACGTCTGCTGCGCCGCGTCCTCGGCATCGGTCGGATCGCGCAGGATCAGGCGGCAGATCCCGTAGACCATCCGCCCGTGTTCTTCGAAGAGCTCGGACAGGCGTTCTCCGGCCGCCCGCTTGCGCCGGCGGCCCGAAAACGAGAGAACCGGACCGGGGCTCACGTGCCAGGCGTCTCCGCCGCCACCACTGCCGTCATCGCCAACGCCGTCGTCGTCACCTTCGTCATCATCGGTCTCGAGCCCGACGAGCGTGAGCTGGCCGTTGATGACAGACGGGACGGCGAGCAGGGCTGCGACGAGGCCGAGCACTGGAGGGCCCGCTTCATCTGAAGGTCCTTTCGGGGTGGGAGAACGATCGGATCACCCCGCTGGAGCGAAACGGCGGGAGAAACTTGCGCGACCGGATAGATATCCCCCGCATTGGGTGCCTCGACGGTGGGGCTCCGTCTCGTCCGGTTCTGGTTCCTCTGTCCCGGCGGCTGGACCGGCGAAGATGTGCGTGTGGTGGAGGAGCCGTTCGTCCCGTCCGGATTCGTCGTCCCGCTCGCTCTCGCGACGGAGCAGTTCAGGCTCGAGCCACTCGCGGCGCAGCACAACGACTCCGACTACGAGGCGTGGTCGTCGTCGGTGGAGCACATCCACATGACTCCCGGCTGGGAGACGAGCACCTGGCCCGACGACCGCAGCCTGGTCGACAACCTGCGCGACCTGCAGGCGCACGCCGACGACTTCGAAAAGAGGGCCGGCTTCACCTACACCGTCCTCGATCCTGCCACCGCCGAGGTGATCGGCTGCGTGTACATCTATCCCGGCGACGGCGAGGAGCACGACGCGCGTGTGCGCTCGTGGATGCGGGCGAGCCGGGCCGAGCTCGACGTGCCGCTGTGTCGGGCGGTGACGGACTGGCTTGCGGCCGAGTGGCCGTTCCAGCGTGTGGCGTACGCCGAGCGCGCCGAAACGTAGGCTCCGCCGGTGGCGATCGTCACCTTTCCCGACGGGTCGCGCGTGCGGGCGTCGTCGCTCGCCGACCGCCGTGCGGACGACGCCGAGCGAGCATACGGCCTCTATCTGGACGCGCGCTGGGCGCCTACCTGGCCGGCGGATGTGATCGCCTGGCCGGATTTCGGCCTGCCCGCCGAGCCTGACGTTGCGGCAAGCCAGATCACCGACGCGTTTCTTCGAGCTCGCCGAGGCGAGCTGGTGGAAGTCGGTTGCCTGGGAGGAAGCGGCCGGACGGGCACGGTGCTCGCGTGCATGGCCGTTCTCGCGGGCGTCCCCCCATCCGAGGCTGTTCCCTGGGTGCGCGCGGCATACCGGCGAGAGGCCGTGGAGACGGCCGAGCAGGAAGCCTGGGTTCACTGGTTCGCCGGCCGGTCAGGCCATGGCCGGTCCCGGCCGAGCGGCTGACCGAGCCGCTCGGGAGCGAAGAGCGCTCAGGCCTTTTCGGCGGCGGCTCTGCCCGTGCCGAAGTCGATACCTTCGCGGGCGAGCGCGAGCTGGACTTCCTCCCGCGCCTTGTAGATCCGCCACTTGACCGTGGCGAGCGTGATCTCGAGCGAGTCGGCGATCTCCGTGTAGGAAAGGCCGACGACGTCGCGCAGCAGCAGCGCCATCTTCAGGTCGACCGTCAGGTCCTCCACGGCGCGCCAGAGCGTGTCCATCTCCTCCAGCCGCTCGATCGGAGCGTCGAGCACCTCGAGCGGCGCGATGTCGTCCAACGCCACGAGCGCCCGCGGCCGCCGCTCGACCGCCCGCAGCTCGTCGAGGACGCGGTTCTTCGTCACCTGGAAGAGCCAGGTCGTGAACTTGCAGCGCAGCGAGAACTTCGGGAGCCCCTGGTGCACGCGCAGGAAGACCTCCTGCGTCAGGTCCTCGGCCAGCGCGCGGTCGCCGTTCACGAGGCGCAGGACGTAGTTGAAGACCGGCGTCTCGTAGGCGCGCAGGATCAGGGAGAAAGCGCGCTCGTCACCGCGTTGCGCCTTCCTCAGGACGCCAGGATCGGGCTGGGCCAGGCTCAAGGTGCGCGAAGTATAGAGCCGATTACCGGCCGCGCACAGACCAGGCTGGGTCATTTGCACAGGTTTTTTCCGGCCATTTGCAAAGGTTTCGTTAGCCCGAGGTACGCAATTACGGTCGGAGCGAGGTCGTCGAGCTCACCGCCGGCGCGCAGGGTCGCCTCCGGATCCGTGACGACGAGAGGAACCGGGTTCGAGGTGTGCGCGGTGTGCGGGCTCGAGCCGTCCGCCTCCAGCATCTGCTCGGCGTTGCCATGGTCGGCCGTGATCAGCGCCACGCCGCCGAGGCCCTGAACGGTGTCGACGACGCGGCCGAGACAGGCGTCCGCCGTCTCGACCGCCTTGACGACTGCCGGGATGACGCCGCTGTGGCCGACCATGTCGGGGTTGGCGAAGTTGACGACCGCGAAGCCGTAGCCGTCCTCCTCGAGCGCGGCGCAGAAGCGGTCGGTCACCTCGCCGGCCGACATCTCCGGCTTTTGGTCGTACGTCCCGACCTCGCGCGGGCTCGGGACGAGGATGCGCGTCTCGCCGGGCCACTCCTGCTCGCGGCCGCCGTTGAAGAAGTAGGTGACGTGCGCGTACTTCTCCGTCTCGGCCACGTGTAGCTGGCGGACGCCGTTCTCGGCGAGCACCTCGGCCAGCGTCTCCGTCACCTGCTGCTCCCCGAAGGCGACCGGGCAGTCGAAGTCGGCGCGGTAGCGGGTCATGGTCGTGAGGTCGAAGCCGCCCTCGAGCAGCCTCTGCGTCAGCTGGCGGGCGCGATCGGGCCGGAAGTTGAAGAAGATCGCCGCGTCGTCCGGCCCGAGCCTCGGCCTCCCGTCGATCACCGTGGGCACGATGAACTCGTCGGTGACGTCCCGCTCGTAGCTGGCCTTGACCGCGGCCACCGGGTCGTCCGCGTGCTCTCCTTCGCCGCCGACGATCGCGTCGTAGGCGCGCTGCGTCCGCTCCCAGCGCTTGTCGCGGTCCATCGCGTAGTAGCGGCCGGCGACCGTGGCGATCCGCTCGGCCGGCAGCTCGGCCAGGTCGTGCTCGGCCGCGTGGGGCGAGACGTCACGCCCGTCGGTGAACGCGTGGATCCAGGTGCGCTCCGGTGCGAAGCGGAGCAGCGCCTTGACGTGTTCGATGTGCGAGTGGACGCCCCCGTGCGACACGAGCCCGAGCAGGTGGACGTCGCCGCCCTTGGCGAAGGCCGCCCTCAGCGCCGGGTTCTCGAAGAAGGAGCCGTCCTCGATCGCGCGGTTGACCCGCTGCAGGTCCTGGTCGAGCACGCGGCCGGAGCCGATCGTCAGGTGGCCGACCTCCGAGTTGCCCATCTGCCCAGGCGGCAAGCCGACCGCCTCGCCGCTCGCCTTCAACGTCGTGTGCGGGTACTCGGCCCAGAGCCGGTCGAACACCGGCGTCTCGGCCAGCTCGATCGCGTTCCCCGGCCCGGGTGGGGCGCAGCCCCAGCCGTCGAGGATCACGAGACTTACGAGAGGGAAGCGGCCGCCTGGCAAATCGCGGTGAACGATTCCACGTCCAGCGAAGCGCCGCCGACGAGAGCGCCGTCGACGCCGTCCTCGGCCAGCAGCTCGCCCGCATTGTCCGGCTTGACCGAGCCGCCGTAGAGCACCGGGACGTCGAGGATGCCCTTGACGAACGCGTGCGCCTCGCGGGCCTGGTCCGGGGTTGCGGTCAGGCCGGTGCCGATCGCCCAGACCGGCTCGTACGCGATTACCAGCCGCTCGTGCGGGCCGGTCGCCTCGGCGATCGCCTCGACCTGGACGCGCAGCACGAGCTCCATCTGGCCCGCCTCGCGCTCCTCGAGCGACTCGCCGATACAGGCGATCACGCGCAGGTTGTGCTCGAGTGCTGCGACGGCGCGGCGGGCGACGGTCTCGTCGGTCTCGCCGAAGTACTGCCGCCGCTCCGAGTGGCCGACGATCGCGCCCGAGACCCCGAGCTCACGCAGCATCGGCGCAGAGACCTCACCGGTGAACGGGCCCTCGTCGGCCCAGTGCACGTTCTGTGCGAAGACGGGGTGATCGCTCTCGAGCGCCGCCGCGAGCGAGACGAAGGGCGGGCAGATCACCGCTTCGACGCCTGCGGGTCGGGAGAACGCCGTGCAGAACCGGCGGGTCTCCTCCGGCCCCTTGCACATCTTCCAGTTGGCGGCCACGAGCATCACAGCCGGCCGCATCTTAGAGTTGCCCGGGATGGGAACGCTGAGCCAGGACGTCGCGGTGGTCACCGGAGCAAGCCGAGGGCTCGGCAAGGGCATCGCGCTCGGGCTGGGCGAGGCCGGCGCGACGGTCTACGTGACCGGCCGCTCCACGAACTCCCAGCCCGGGTCGCTGCCGGGGACCGTCGACGAGACCGCGGAGGAGATCACCCGGCTCGGCGGCAAGGGCATCCCGGTGCGCTGCGATCACAAGGTGGACGACGAGGTCGAAGCGGTCTTCCGGCGCGTGCGAGAGGAGCAAGGGCACCTCGACCTACTCGTGAACAACGCCTTCGCAAGCCCCGAGCAGAGCGTGCTCTGGAGCGGCCGGAAGTTCTGGGAGATCCCGGTAGAGCTCTGGGACGACCTCATCGACGTCGGTCTCCGCTCGCACTTCGTCGCTTCTCGCCTCGCCGCGCCGCTGATGATCGAGCGGGGCACGGGCCTGATCGTCAACGTCGCCTCGCACATGGCGGGCACGCCCAAGTCGGCGACCTCGAAGACGATCGTTCCGTACTCGGTCGGGAAGGCGGGACTGCATCGCCTGACCTCGGACATGGCTGTCGAGCTCGAGGGGACGGGGGTGACCGCGCTCTCGGTCTGGCCTCCAGGGAGCAAGACCGAGGGGGTGCTCGCCGACCCCGAGCTGTTCGGGGACCTCGACGCCTGGAGTCAGCCGGTCTTCACCGGCCGCGTCGTGGCTGCGCTCGCCGCGAGCCGGGACGTCGCGGCAAGGTCAGGCCAGGCGCTCGTGATCGCGGAGCTCGCCGAGGAGCTCGGGGTCACGCAGTAGGAATCACGGCGACGCCCGGGAGCTCCCTGCCCTCGAGCAGCTCGAGCACGGCGCCGCCTCCGGTCGAGGCCCACGAGACCTGGTCGACCAGGCCGAGCTCGTTCAGCGCGCGGATCGAGTCGGCGCCGCCGACGACCGAGAACGCGTCCGCGGCAGCGACGGCTTCCGCAACCGCCTTCGTCCCTGCGGCGAACGCCGGCCACTCGAAGACCCCCATCGGGCCGTTCCAGAAGATCGTCTTCGCCTTCGAGATCTCGGCGGCGAACGCCTCGCGGCTCTCGGGGCCGATGTCGAGCCCGAGCCAGCCGTCCGGGAGGGCGTGGTAGGGAACCACCTTCGTCTCGGCATCGGCCTCGAAGGCGTCCGCGGCGACCACGTCGCTCGGCAGCTCGACCGGAAAGCCGAGCGGATTCGAGTCGCGGAGCTGCTCGGCCATCTTGCCGCCGACGAGCACGGTGTCCGCCTTGCCGCCGAGGTTGCGCAGAACGCCGAGCTTGTCCTCGACCTTGGCGCCGCCGGAGACGAGCACGAACGGGCGCTCGACCTCGCCGAGCAGCTTGCCGAGCTCCTCCAGCTCGCGCTCGAGCAGCAGGCCTGCATAGGCAGGCAGCAGCTCGGCGACGCCGACCGTCGAGGCGTGCGCGCGGTGCACCGACCCGAAAGCGTCCTCGACGAACAGGTCGTAGTCGTTCGCCAGCCGCCGCGCGAACTCGGGGTCGTTTGTCGTCTCGCCGGGATCGAAGCGCGTGTTCTCGAGCACGTCGATCCGCTCGTCCGGCAGCAGCTCGCGCAGCCGCCTCGCGACCGGCGTCATCGAGAAGGCGGGGTCAGACCCCTTCGGCCGGCCGAGGTGCGAGCAGACCGCGACCTCCTTCGCCTCGTGCTCCAGCAGATAGCGCAGCGTCGGGAGCGAGGCGCGGATGCGCGTGTCGTCTGCGACGCGGCCGTCCTCGAGCGGCACGTTCAGATCGCTCCGCACGAGCACGCGCCTCCCGGTCACGTCGGCCTCGCGGACCGACCTCGGCTTACGCACTTACTGCGGCCGGCAGCGTCGCGCCGACCTTCGCCACCAGGTCGACGAGCCGGCACGAGTAGCCCCACTCGTTGTCGTACCAGCCGAAGACCTTGACCATGCTGCCGTTCACCATCGTCAGGTCGCTGTCGAAGATCGACGAATAGGGCGAGTGCTCGATGTCGGTCGAGACGAGCGGCTCGTCCGTGTACCGCAGGATCCCCTCGAGGGGGCCCGTGTCGGCCTTGGCGCGGAAGAGCTCGTTCACCTCGTCCTTGCTCGTCTCGCGGCCGACGCGGCAGACGAGATCGACGATCGAGCCCGTCGGCACCGGTGCCCGCATCGACATCCCGTCGAGCTTGCCCTGGAGGTCGGGCATGACGACGCCGATCGCGCGGGCGGCGCCGGTCGAGGTCGGGATCAGGTTGATCGCCGCGGCGCGGGCCCGGCGCAGGTCTTTGTGCGGGAGGTCGAGCAGCCGTTGGTCGTTGGTGTAGGCGTGGATCGTGGTCATGAAGCCCTGCTCGATCGTCAGCTCGTCGTGCAGCACCTTCGCCAGCGGCGCGACGCAGTTGGTCGTGCAGGAGGCGTTCGAGATGACGTCGTGCGCCTCGGGGTCGTAGTCGCCGTCGTTGACCCCGAGCACGATCGTCACGTCGGGCCCTTTGGCCGGCGCGGAGATGATCACCTTCCTCGCGCCACCGTCGAGGTGCTTCGCCGCGCCGTCGCGGTCGGTGAAGAAGCCGGTCGACTCGAGCACGACGTCCACGCCGAGGTCGGCCCACGGAAGGTTGCCGGGATCGCGCTCGGAGAGGAGCTGGAGCTCCTGCGAGCCGACGGTGATCTTCCCGTCGCCGGCCGCGACATCCTCGTCGAGCGTCCCGAGCACGGAGTCGTGCTTGAGCAGGTACGCCATCGTCTCGGCATCACCGACATCGTTGGCGGCGACGACCTCGAAGTCGCCACCGCGCTCCAGGTGAGCCCGATAGAAGTTCCGCCCGATCCGTCCGAACCCGTTGATCCCAACCCGAATAGCCACGAAAGCCTCCCCGTCGATTCCGCCGTCGAGTCTAACCGGGAGCCACTCCCCCTGGCGGGCCGCTGAGGCATCGCTTGCGATGCCTCTTAGAGCGCGTGCCGGCTTTGCCGGTGCGCGCGTCTGAAACCCTCCGGCCCGCCGTCGAAGACGGCGGGCCGGAGGGGAAGCTCCGAGGACGACCTCCCCCTCCGCATTGTCGCGCTCCGGACCTTGGCGACGGACGGGGTCTGAATCCATCGCCGGACGAGCGCGAACCCGCCTGGCGGAGTATGCCCGAACCAGCCCGCGAAAAACCACGCCTTTGCAAGTGAGAAAGTCGAGCTTTCTCTACCGCTGCGCAATGCGCAGCAGCGTGCGCAGCCGCCTATGCGCCGCCGCCTTGCCGACCGGCGGCTCGCACTTCGCGCCCAGCTCGCGGAGGGAGAGCGACGGGTGCGCGAGGCGCAGCTCCGCGATCTCGCGCAGCACAGGCGTCAGCTCGTCCAGGCGCCCGGCCCGCTGCAGCCGACGGGCTGCCTCGAGCTGGGCGTGCGCGGCCCGTCCCGAGCGGACGAGATTGGCGTGGTCGGCGTTCGCAAGCCGGTTCGCCCGCGCCTTCGTCGAGCCCACGACCGCCCGCTCCTGCAGCGCCAGCGCTGCGTCGCTCGCCCCGGCCGCGGCCAGGACGCCGGCGATCCGGTCGATCCCCTTTGCATAGGCAAGCGACTGGTCCCCCCGCGCCGCGACGCGAAGCTCGGCGCCTTCGCCGGCCGCGGCCGCCACGACCGCCTCGGCGCCCGCCCGGCTCTCGCTCCGCACCTCGAGGTGGGGCGAAGGCGGTGCGCTCACCGACCCGGCGGCGAGTAGCGCGCCGCGCAGGTAGGCGGCGCGGCAGCACGCGCGCCCGACGATCCGGCGCGGCGGCCGCGCGCGCGGTGCGAGCCGAGCGTCGACGACGCAGCACTCGCGGAGCAGCTCGAGCGCGTCCGGGCCGCCGTCGACGTGGAGCTGGTAGCGCGTCTCCCGCCCGAAGGCCCGCTGCCGGTAGGTGCGGATCTCCGACCCGACGCCGAAGGAGCGGAGCAGCGTGAACGCGCGCCTCGCGACCCCGCCGCTGGCGAGGTCGAGATGGACCGCGACCTCTCCCCGGCCGAGCAGGTGCAGCCGCCCGGCGAAATGGAAGAGGGCCGAGAGCTCCGCGATCCGGTCGCACTCCCGCTCCGGCGCGATCGCGGCCAGCTCGGTGCGGACGTCCTCAGAGAACGACACCTTCGAGCTCCAGCAGCCGCCGCTTGTAGCCCGGACCGAGCGACCCGTACGAGCCGAGCCCGCCCGCCGCGACGACGCGATGGCAGGGCACGACGATCGCGAACCGGTTCGACCCGCAGACCGAGCCGAGCGCCCGCTGCGCGTTCGGGTGGCCGGCGAGCGCCGCGACCTCGCCATAGGTCGCCGTCTCCCCGTACGGGATCGAGCGCAGGGCCTCCACCGCCCGCTGCTGGAACGGCGTGCACCACTCCAGCTCGAGCTCGACGTCGGCGAAGTCGTCGCGGCTGCCGTCGAAGTACCGGCGCAACCGCCCGGCGAGCGGGTGGTCTCCGTCCGCCTCCGCCCCCGGCCGGGGCAGCTCGTGCCAGGCGAGCAGCCCGTCGGCGAAGACCAGCTCCCCCACGCCCCACCCGTCCGCCGCGTACGCGATCCGCTCGACCATGCCGGGAATCGTAGAATCACCGTCGTGAGCAGCCCCGGCATCTTCCGTCCGCCACCCGCCCACAACGAGCCTGTCCGCGACTACGCGCCCGGCTCGCCCGAGCGCGCCGAGCTCGAAGGCCGCCTGGCCGAGATGAAGGCCGAGCGCCTCGAGATCCCGGTCGTCGTCGGCGGCGAGGAGCTCCACACCGGCACCACGTTCCAGGCGGTCATGCCGCACGACAAGAGCCACGTACTCGCCGACGTGCACATGGCCGGCGCCGCCGAGGTCGACAGGGCGATCGGCGCCTCCGCCGAGGCCTGGGAGGACTGGCACCGGCTGCCGTGGGAGGAGCGCGCCGCCGTGTATCTCCGCGCGGCCGAGCTGCTCGCCGGCCCCTGGCGCGCGACCCTCGTCGCCGCGACGATGCTGAACCAGTCGAAGACCGCGCACCAGGCCGAGATCGACGCCGCCTGCGAGGTGATCGACTTCTGGCGCTTCAACGTCGAGTTCATGGTCCGCGTCTACGAGGAACAGCCGATCTCCTCACCGGGAGTCTGGAACCGGATGGAGTACCGGCCGCTCGAGGGGTTCGTCTTCGCGATCAGCCCGTTCAACTTCACGGCGATCGGCGCCAACCTGACCGGCAGCCCGGCGCTGATGGGCGACGTCGTCCTCTGGAAGCCGGCCTCGACCGCCGCCTACTCGAGCTACTGGACGCTGAAGCTGCTCGAGGAGGCCGGCCTGCCGCCGGGCGTCGTCAACTTCCTCCCCGGCAGCGGCGCGTCGGTCGGCGACCCCGTGCTGGCGAGCGAGCACCTGGCCGGCGTGCACTTCACGGGCTCGACCGAGGTCTTCCACTCGATCTGGAAGACGGTCGGCCAGAACATCGACGGCTACCGCAACTACCCGCGCATCGTCGGCGAGACCGGCGGCAAGGACTTCATCGTCGCCCACCCGAGCGCGGACGTCGACGCACTCGCGGCGGCGATCCTGCGAGGCTCGTTCGAGTACCAGGGGCAGAAGTGCTCCGCGGCCTCGCGGGTCTACGCGCCGTCGAACCTGTGGCCCGAGCTGCGCGAGCGCCTGGTCGAGGAGATCGGGACGATCAAGATGGGCGACGTCACCGACTTCTCGAACTTCATGGGCGCCGTGATCGACGACAAGTCCTTCGCGCGCCAGCGCGAGGCGATCGAGCACGCGCACGCGAACAGCGCCGACGTGGTCGCCGGCGGCGGCACCGACGACAGCTCCGGCTACTTCGTCGAGCCGACCGTGATCCAAACAAAGGATCCGCGCGACCGTCTGATGAGAGAGGAGTTCTTCGGCCCGATCGTCACGACCTACGTCTACCCGGAGAATGAGTGGGAGCAGACGCTGGAGCTCGTCGACGAGACGGCGCCGTACGGGCTCACGGGCGCGATCTTCTCCCAGGACCGCGCGGCGATCGACGAAGCGGAGGAGGCTCTCCGATACGCGGCCGGCAACTTCTACGTGAACGACAAGCCGACCGGCGCGGTGGTCGGACAGCAGCCGTTCGGCGGCGCGCGCGCCTCGGGCACGAACGACAAGGCAGGCTCGATGTGGAACCTGATCCGCTGGGTGAGCCCGCGGACGATCAAGGAGACGTTCGTCCCGCCGCGCGACTACCGCTACCCGTTCCTCGACGGCGGCGGTCCCTGAAGCGCCCCCTGCTCGTTGCGGTCGCCGTCGTTCTGGTGGCCGCCTCCGTCGCGACCGCAGCCCGGATCCGCGGCACCAAGGGGCCGGACAAGCTGCAGACGGTCAACGGCATCCGCGACGTCGTCACCTGCGGCGGCGGCTACGACCTCGCCACCGTCGACGGCTTCGACCGGGTCGGGCGCGACTGCGAGACGGTCACGCGGCGCTCGTCGCAGGATCCGTACCACGGCGCGCCCGCGCAGCACGAGACCGAGGTCGAGCCCGACTCCTTCGCGAACGGGAACACCGTCGTCTCGGTCTTCCAGGTCGGCCGGATCTACGACGGCGGCGCCCGCAACATCGGCTTCGCGACCTCGAGCGACAGCGGGCGGAGCTGGAAGCGCGGCTTCCTGCGGGGTCTGACCCCGCGCGCGAGCGACCCGTCGGTCGCCTACGACCGCAAGCACGGCCAGTGGCTGGTCGTCTCGCTCGTGTTCAGCAACGGGATGGGCTCCTCGTCGATCGACGTCAGCCGCTCGGCCGACGGCCTGCACTGGGGCAACCCGGTGACCGCGATCGCGACCAGCCAGGGCTTCGGCCAGGACAAGGAGTGGATCGCCTGTGACAACTGGCCGCAGAGCCCGCACTACGGCAACTGCTACCTGAGCTACAGCGACACGATCAGCGAGGAGGTCGTCGCGCAGGTCTCCGGTGACGGCGGCCTGACCTGGTCGCCGCCCGCGGCGGCTCAGGACTTTCCGGGGCGCGCCTCGATCCGCGGCGCCTTCGCCCCCGGGGTGCAGCCGGTCGCGCTGCCGAACGGCCACGTCGTAATCGCCTATTACGACGAGGGGAAGATCTCGGAGGTCTACTCCGTGGACGGCGGCGCGAGCTGGACACAGCTGGCCGGGATCGCACCTGCGAGCTACAAGACCCACGCGGGCCTGCGCGCCGCGCCGCTGCCGACCTCGGCAATCAGCTCCGACGGCCGCATCTACGTCGCCTGGGCGGACTGCTCCTTCCACCCCGGCTGCACGAGGAACGACATCGTCTACACCTCGTCCGTGGACGGGATCGCGTGGACTCCGGTCGCCCGGATCCCGACCGGCACGGGCGACGCCGAGCTGCCCGGCCTCGATGCCGACCCGGTCCGGCCGGAACGCCTCGCGCTCGCGTGCTACGTGCTGCGCGGGTCGAGCCTCGACGTCCGCTTCGTCTCGTCCGTGAACGCGGGCGCGACGTGGGCGAAGCCGAAGCTGCTCGACTCGCGCAAGGTGCCGACGGCGTGGATCGCGGAGACCTCGCTCGGCTCGATGGTCGGCGACTACATCTCGACGTCGTTCGCCGGCGACCGAGCGGTGCCGGTGTTCGCGCTGGCGCAGCGGCCGCACCATGGGCGCCTGCACGAGTCGATGTTCGCCACCTCGCTGGCAGTGCCCTGAGCCTCACTCGGGCGGGAGCGCCGCCGGAGCCGCGCCCCAGCCTCGCGTCCGCGCGCGCAGCGCCATCCAGCCCGCGCACGCGAGCGCCGGCGTCGCCAGCACCACGCAGGCGGTCCTGACGCCGAAGGCTCCCGCGATCGCTCCGTCGAGCAGGCTCGCGAACGGGCGCAGCCCGAGGAACGCCACGCTCCAGAGCGCCATGATCCTCCCGCGCTCCGACGGCTCCACGCCGAGCTGCAGCCGCGAGGTCGCGTGGGTGTTCGAGGCCAGGTAGCCGAAGCCGGCGACGAACAGGATCGGCAGGGCGAGCCAGAGCCAGGGCGTGAGCGCGAAGGCGACGATCCCGCCGCCGAGCAGGAGCAGGGTCGCGAACATGCGCCGCCTCGTCCCGCCGACCCGGCCGGCGACGACGAACGCCGCGGTGACGGCGCCCGCGCCGAACGCGCCCGTGATGAACCCGCCCACCGTGTCCTTGTGCCCGAAGGCGTTCGCCAGGGCCGGTGCCAGCGTGTTCACCGGGTCGGACGCGAACCCGACCGCGGCGACGATCACCAGGAAGACGACGAGCTGCCGGCGGCGGCGAAGGAGCTCGAGGCTCGCGCGCAGGTGGCTGACCGACCGGCCGGCGAGCTCCTGCGCCTGCGGCCCGATCACGACCAGCGCGGCGATGAAGATCAGATACGAGACGGAGTTGATCCCGAACGACGCCGGGATCCCGAGGTACTCCACCGAGAGCGCCGCCGTCGCGGCCCCGAGCGCACGGGCGAGGTTGAACGTCATCGAGTTCAGCGCGACGGCGGTCGGCACCTCGTTCCTCTCGACGAGCGACGGGACCAGCGCCTGCTGCGCCGGTGACGAGAAGGCGCTGACCACGCCGAGCGCGAGCGCGTCGGCGATCACGACCGCCGGCGGCGCGAGGTCCCAGTGCGCCAGCAGGCCCAGCCCGCCCGCGAGGGCGCACGCGACGGACTGCGTCACGAACAGCAGGCGCCGCCGGTTGAAGCGGTCGGCCGCGCCGCCGGCCCAGGGCGCGAGGACGAGGATCGGGATGAACTGGCAGAAGTTGAGCACCCCGAGCACGAGCGTCGAATGCGTCTGGCGGTAGACGAGCACCGCCGCGGCGAGGTTCTGAAACCAGGTCCCGCTCGCCGAGAGCGCGTTGCCGAGGAAGTACGGCCCGAAGCTCCGCCGGCGCAGGAGCGCGAAGGCGGCCGCAGGTCCGACGGGAGCGCTCACGGGTCGGACTTGTATCCGTCCCGCACGCCGTCCGAGCGCGCCACCTCCTAGTAACACAGTGTTACTTGGAAAGTTCGGAACGTTCTTGTCACACGGCGGCCGAGGTCGGCCGGCCAGTCTGTGTCGGATGAAGTTCGCGCCTCGGATCTCGCCGCGGCTTGTCGCCCTCATCGAGCGGCTGGCGGACCGAGATCTGAGCCCAGCCGAGATCTGCCGTCTGGTCGGCGACGAAGCCGGCCACCTGGGACTCACGCGCCCGAGCTACCAGCGTGTACGCGTGCTCGTTCGAGAGACGCGGCACCGGCCGCGACCAGTGTCGACCGGCGAGGTTCTCCTCGACATCGCGCTTCGCGCCAAGCCGGCCACGGCGATCATGGGCCCGACTCCGCCTCCGCGCCCACGCAAGCGCAGGTGAGTGATCGGCCAGACCCACCTTGTAACACTGGGTTACTTGGAGCTCGAGCCTCTGGGTCGTCGCTCACACCGGCCTAGGCGCGGCCGGCCTTGTGGAGCTGGGCGTAGATCGCGCGGGCCGTCTTGGCGGGCATCCCGGGCACGCCTTCCAGCTCCTCCTGGCTCGCCGCCAGGAAGCGCTCGGCCGAGCCGAAGTGCTGCAGCAGCGCGCGCCGTCGCGCCGGCCCGACTCCCGGAAGCGTGTCGAAGATCGACTCGCGCGCCTTCGCGTCGCGACGCTGGCGGTGGAAGCCGACCGCGAAACGATGGGCCTCGTCCCGCACGCGCTGCAGGAGCTGGAGCCCCGCAGAGTCGCGCGGGAGCAGGATCGGGTCCGGCCGCCCCGGCACGAAGACCTCCTCGATCCGCTTCGCGAGCGAGATGACCGCCACCCGCGGCAGGTCGTAGGCCTGCATCGCCTGCAGCGCCGCCGCGAGCTGGCCCTTGCCGCCGTCGATCACCACGAGGTTCGGGACAGCCGCGAACGACTGGTCGTAGTCCTCGGCAGCGGCGTCCCGCATGCGCCCGAAGCGGCGTGAGATCACTTCGGCGAGCGCGGCATAGTCGTCCTGCCCGTCGAGCCCGCGCACGCCGAACTTGCGGTAGTGCGCCTTCTTCGGCACCGCGTCCTGGAAGACGACCATCGAGCCAACGGTCGCCTCGCCCTGGATGTTCGAGACGTCGTAGCACTCGATCCGCAGCGGCAAGCTCTCGAGGTTCAAGGCCTCCCGAAGCTCCTCGAGCGCCTCGACCCGCCGCAGCCGGCGCCGCTCGGTCTGCAGCGCCTCCGAGTCGAGCGCCAGCCGCGCGTTCTCGGTCGCGAGCTCCTGCAGCCGCCGCTTCTCGCCGCGCACCGGCGCGCGCACCTCGACCTGCGAGCCTCGCCGCGCGGAGAGGAACCCGGCCAGCGCGCTCGTGTCGCCCGCGTCCGGCGGTACCACGATCTGCGGCGGCACGCTCGGCGACGAGCCGTAGTACTCGATTGCGAACGCCTCGAGCACCGTCGCCGTGTCCTGCCCCTCGACGTTCTCGAGGTGGAAGCCGTAGCGGTCGATCAACCGCCCGTCCCGGAGCGGGAAGACCTGAACCGCCGCCCGGTCGCCGTCGGCCGCGATCCCGATCACGTCGACGGTGCCGACCGCCCGCTTGTCCGCCGCTTGCCGCTCCGCCAGATGCCGCACCGCAAACAGGCGGTTGCGATAGCGGGCCGCCTCCTCGAAGCGCTCGCCGTCGGCGGCGTCCTTCATCCTCCGCTCGAGCTCGCGCAGGATCGGCCGCGTCTCTCCACCCAGAAACTCGATCACGTCGTCGATGATCTCGCGGTAGTCCTCCTGCGAGACGTAGCCGACGCAGGGCGCCAGGCAGCGCTCGATGTGGTAGTCGAGGCAGGGGATGCCGCTGTGGCGGCCGGGCTGCGGCCCCTCGCACGGGCGGTACGGGAAGACCCGGTTGAGCACGTCGAGCGTCTCGCGGACCTTCTTCGCGTTCGCGTACGGGCCGAAGTAGACGACGCCGCGCCGGTGGCGCTCGCGCGTGAACATCACGCGCGGGTAGTCGTCCTCCACCGTGACCGCGATGTACGGGAACGACTTGTCGTCGCGGAGGCGGACGTTGAACGGCGGCCGGTGGCGCTTGACCAGGTTCTGCTCGAGGTGCAGAGCCTCCACCTCGGTGTCGGTGACGATCACCTCGACGTCGGCCACGCGCTCGGGCAGGCGCTGGATGGTGGAGCGGGAATCGGGGCTCGCCTGGAAGTAGCTGCGTACGCGCGGCCGCAGCGACTTGGCCTTCCCGATGTAGAGCACCTGGCCGCGATCGTCGCGGAACAGGTAGACGCCGGGCTTGGCCGGAAGCCGTTTCAGCTGCTCGTCGACATGGTTGGACATCCCGGGCAAGGGTAGCCTCCGGCCCCGTGAGAAAAGCCATGCTGATCGCGGCCGTGGCGGTCGTCGCGGCTGCCGGCGCGATCGTCGGGGTGATCGTTTCCTCGGGCGGCGGCGGGAGCGCAGCGCCGGCCTCCACCTCGTCCTCCTCCTCCTCCGGCTCCACGTCCTCCACCTCCGCGACTGCGAGCACCGGCTCGAGCGGCGGAACGTCCGGAACGCATCCGAACGCGACCGGGACGACGAGCACCACCGGGCCGCCCGCACCGCTGATCCCGACCACGACGGCCGCGATTCCGCCGCCGCCGAGCCCGCGTAGCCCTCGCCGTGGGAGCTTCACGGTCGGAACCGTCGACGACTCGCTCGCACAGCCGAACCCCGCCTCGGCGAGAGCGCAGGTGAACCTCTCGCACCGGGCCGGCTTCGACGCGATCGACATATCGGCCCTCTGGCAGCCTGGCCGGGTCGCGCCCACCGCCGGCACGCTCCGCGGGATCCGGAATGCCGCTGCCGCCGCGCACCGCGACGGCATGCGTCTCTTCCTCGTCGCCTGGCACGGACTTGCCGGGGGCACGCCGCAGGGCGGAGCCGAGCGGCAGCAGTTCGCGACCTTCACGGCGGCGCTCGTGAAGGCGGTCCCGAGCACCGCAGGCGTGATCGTCGACAACGAGCCGAACCTGAACACGTTCTGGCTGCCGCAGTTCGGTCCGGGCGGCAGCGACGTCGCAGCCGCAGCCTACGAGGATCTGCTCGCCCGGACCTACGACGCGGTCAAGGCGGCCTCGCCGTCGACGCGCGTGATCGGGGTCGCGCTCTCACCGCGCGGCGCCGACCGGCCGCACGGCATCCGGCCGACTCACTCGCCGGCGGCGTTCATCCTGGATCTGGGGAGGGACTACCGCGCGAGCGAACGCCGCCGGCCGCTGATGGATGCTTTCGCCATCCACCCGTACATGCTCAGCTCGAGGATCCCGCCGACGCGCGCCCACCCGGGGACGAAGCAGATCACGATGGCCGACTACCCGAGGCTCGTGACGCTGCTCGACGAGGCGTTCCGCGGAACGGGGCAGCGAGGCCGCACCCTGCCGATCCTCTACACCGAGTTCGGCGTCCAGACCGTCGTGCCGCGCACCAAGCTCGCCGCCTACCAGCCGGGGACCACGCCGGATGCCGAGGACGCGGTCTCCGCGGCGACGCAGGCCGCCTACTACCGCGAGGCACTGGCGCTCGCCTACTGCCAGCCGACCGTGCGCGGGCTCTTCGTCTTCCACACCTTCGACGAGCCCCGGTTGGACGGATGGCAGTCCGGCCTCTACTACGCCGACCGCACGCCGAAGCCGAGCCTGAAGGGCTTCCGCCAAGCGGTCGCCGACCTGCGGGACGGCAAGCTCACGACCTGCGGGCGCTAGGCTTCGACCGTGGCCGGGCAGTACGTCGCCTACACGTTCTTCAAGGTCGACTCCGCCTGGCGGCGGCTGCCGATCGACGAGCGACGGGCGGGCAAGGACGCCTTCGCCGAGGCGGTCGAGGACTGGGCCGGGCGCATGGCCTCGCTCCGCGCCTACTCACTCGCCGGTGTGCGCCCGGACGCCGACTTCTTCCTCTGGAAGATCACCGAGCGCTACGAGGATCTCGGCGAGCTCGGCGCCGCCCTGAACGCGACCCCGCTCGCCGGCTGGCTCGAGACGCCGTACTCGTACCTCGCCACGACGAAGGCCTCGGAGTACACGAAGGCCCGCAAGCCGCGACAGGTCGTGCCGAAGGGCTCGCCCTACCTCGTCGTCTACCCGTTCGTGAAGCTGCGCCCCTGGTACGCCCTCCCGCACGAGGATCGGCAGCGCGCCATGGACGAGCACATGCGCATCGGCCACGAGTTCCCGACGATCCTCAACCACACGACCTACTCGTTCGGCATCGACGACCAGGAGTTCATGACCGCCTTCGAGTGCGAGGAGCCGGCCGACTTCATGCACCTGATGCTGACCCTGCGCGACACCGAGGCGAGCCGCTACACGGAGCGCGACACGCCGATCTTCGT
>DASPRN010000004.1:0-4025 GCA_035624425.1 Gaiellaceae bacterium | reverse complement strand
TCCCTGCACGCCCGCGGGACCCTGAGCGCCGGTCGTGCCCTTGAGACCCTGAGCTCCGGTCGTGCCCTTCGCGCCCTGAGCGCCGGTCGCGCCCGCGGCCCCGGTGACGCCCTTCGAGCCCTGGCTTCCGGTGACGCCCTTGAGACCCTGACTGCCTGTCACGCCCTTGACTCCCTGCGCGCCGGTCGTGCCCTGCACGCCCGCGGGACCCTGAGCGCCGGTCGTTCCCTTCGCGCCCTGAACGCCCGCGGCCCCGGTGACGCCCTTGGCGCCCTGGCTTCCGGTCACGCCCTTGGCACCCTGCGAGCCGGTGACGCCCTTCGCGCCCTGTGCTCCCGTCGGTCCCTGCGCGCCCGCGGGACCCTGAGCGCCGGTCGTGCCCTTGGCACCCTGCGAGCCGGTGACCCCTTTGAGACCCTGAGCGCCGGTCGTGCCCTTCGCGCCCTGGCTTCCGGTCACGCCCTTGGCGCCGGTCGTGCCCTTGACTCCCTGCAGGCCGGTCGGACCCTTTGCACCCGCCGGACCCTGAGCGCCGGTCGCGCCCTTGGCCCCTTGGGCGCCCGTCACGCCCTTCACGCCCTGGGACCCGGTCACGCCCTTCGCGCCCTGCGAGCCCGTGGTGCCCTTGTTCCCCTGAGCCCCCGTGGCGCCCTTGTTGCCCTTGGCGCCGACCGCGCCGGTCGCGCCCTTGAGACCCTGAGCTCCGGTCGCCCCCTTCAGGCCCTGGGCACCGATCGGCCCCTGCGGCCCGATCGGTCCCTGCGGGCCGACCGGCCCGGTTGCGCCGGTCGCGCCGCGCGCCGCCGCCGTGCCCGGAATGCCCTGCGGGCCGGTCGGGCCGGTGGTTCCCTTCGGGCCGGCACTACCTTTGGGCCCGGCACTACCTTTGGCGCCGGCACTCCCCACGGGCCCGGCGGGGCCTGGCGGGCCGGGCGCTCCGCTTGCTCCCACAGGGCCGGTCGCACCGCGGCGACCGTTGACGTACCCGGTGAGCGATCCGTTCGCGCCCGAGCTGCTGTTCCCGGCCGCCGTCGTGGATCCGTTCCGTCCGGCCCTGCCCTGGTTTCCCGTGCGCGCGCGTGAACCGGCCGGGCCGCTTCCGCCCCGCCGTCCGCGTGAGCCCGCCGTGCCGTTCTTGCCGTTCTTCCCGTTCAGGACGACGGCCGAGAAGGGGGCCTTCGCGCTCAGTCCCCGAGACTCCCCGGGAGCGACCTTGCCGCGAAAGACGAGGGCTCCTGCCGCCAGCGAGACCGCGAGTGCAAGCAGGAAGAGCACTCGCGGTCCCAGGAGCGTCGAGACACGCCGCCGCAGATCCTTCAAACTCGCCACGACCGCGTCATCGGAAGCAAAGGCTGGAATTGGGGAGTGTTCCGGTATGAAACGGGTATGAACGCCCCGCAGATCCCTGATCCGAGGGAGGAATCGTGACCCGCGTACTCGTCGTCGACGACGAGAACGACATCCGCGGCCTCGTGCGGGAGCTGCTGGAGCGGGCCGGCTACGACGTCCTGGAGGCGCCGGACGGCAACGAGGGCCTGCGGATCTTCTACGCCGAGCACCCCGACATCGTCGTCCTCGACGTCTCGATGCCGGGCCTGACGGGCTGGGATGTCCTCGAGCGCATCCGCGAGCTGAGCGACGCGCCGGTGATCATGCTCACCGCACGTGCGGAGGAGCTCGACAAGGTGCGCGGTCTGCGCGCGGGCGCCGACGACTACGTGACCAAGCCGTTCGGCCGCCAGGAGCTGCTGGCCCGCGTGGAGGCGCAGCTCCGGCGAAGGCCCGCCGGCTCGAGGCAGCCCGAGACGTACGCCGACAGCTTCGTCGCGATCGACTTCCCACAACGGTCGGTCACCGCGGGTGCGAGAGAGGTCTCGCTGACGCCGCTCGAGTTCCGGCTGTTGGCGGCGTTCGTCAGGAACCCGAACCAGGTGCTGACGCACGACCAGCTGCTCGAGCTCGCGTGGGGGAGCGCGGGGGCTGCGGAGCGCGACCAGGTGAAGCTCTACGTCGGCTACCTGCGCCGCAAGCTCGGCGAGCCGGAAGAAGGCAACTCGCCGATCGAGACGATGCGCGGCTTCGGCTACCGCTACCGGCCGCCGGCGAAGCGCTCCTAGCCAACTGCGGGATCGTCTCTACGGCTTTCAGGCAGCCAGTTCCCGGGAGGGGAGGTCGAGCGCCCGCTTCGTCTTCAGGGGCAGCCACACGCGAACCGTCGTGCCCGTGTTCGCCGCGCTCTCGACCTCGATCGTGCCTCCGTGCCGCTCGACGATCGCCTTCGTGATCGTCAGGCCGAGGCCGGTGCCCGGAATGGCGCTCTCGATTGCGTTCGAGCTGCGGAAGAACCGCTCGAACAGCCGCTCCTGCTCCTTCTCCGGGATGCCGAGGCCGGTGTCCTCGACCTCGAGCACCACAAGCCCCTCCTCGGCGCGGAGCCGAATCTCGACGCTGCCGCCGCTCGGCGTGAACTTGAGCGCGTTCGAGATGAGGTTGTCGAGCACCTGGGCGAGACGGACAGGATCGCCTTTCAGCTCTGGCAGCCGTCGCGCCTGCAGGCGCAGTTCGATGCCCTTCGAGTCGGCGACCGGAGAGGAGGCCTCGACGCACTCCTCGACGATCCGGTTCAGGTCGACGCTGGCGAGCTCGATCGCCGGCTTGCCGGCGTCGATCTGGGCGAGGAAGAGTAGGTCGGCCACGACCGCCAGCAGTCGCTCGGAGTTCCGGTTGACGATCTCGAGAAACCGGCGCTGGTCGTCGTCGAGCCGGCCTTCCTCCTCGAGCAGCAGCTCCACGTAGCCGTGGATCGAGGTCAGCGGGGTGCGCAGCTCGTGCGAGACCAGCGAGACGAACTCGTCCTTGAGCCGGTCGAGCTCCCGCAGGCGATCGTTCTGCTCGGCGAGCAGCCGCTGCACGCTCTCGGCCTCGGCGCGCGCGGCCCGCTCGCTCTCGAACAGGCGGCCGCGCTCCTTCGCGAGCTCGTGCAGGCGCTTGCTCCGCGTCTCGAGCTGACGCGTCGTCCGCGTCATGATCGGAAACAGCGCCATCCACAGGGCCAGCAGCGCGATCGCGAGGATCAGGGCCAGCCGCGTCCGAGCCTCGCCGGTGCCGACGGCGCTTGCGCGGTAGTCCTGGTCGACGCGGATCACGCCGATCGCCTTGCCGCCGAGGGCAGCACGCACGGGCGCGAGGATCTGCAGGGCCTTCACGTGCTTCTGCCCGCTCCAGCTCTGGACGTAGGTGACGCGGCGGGCGATCTTGTTGTCGAGCGCCTCGGTGACCACCTTCGGGAAGTAGGTCAGGTGACCGATGCGCCAGTGCAGCGTCGAGTAGGTGATGGTGCCGTCGCGAGCGTAGAGCCGGCCGCCGACCACGCCGGGCACGATGTTGCTGCGGAACAGCCGGTCGAGCTCGCTGCGGCGGGCGGGCGAGACGGGCCCGGCGAAGTCGGACGGCCGAAGCCGGCTGCGGAGGTTCGTGAGCGCGATGGCCCGCGCCTGCTCCTGGACCCTCCCCGCGGCGCGGTGGGTGACCTCGCGGCTGACGAGCCACGAGATCGCCAGGCCGGCGGCCAGCAGGATGAGGCCGGTGTAGAGCGCGAAGCGCAGGACCAGCCGAGGCCGGGTCTCGAGCTCGTCCGGCGTCACGGGTGGCTGCACGGGGTCGGGAGTCGGTTGCATAGGGCTCGCCGCTTGCTAGATCGGTCGGAAATCCGCCCAGGGGTACCCCTGCGGACCGAAATCCCCCGATCGGGGGAGGCAAGGCTGTCCCTCGAGGGATCGAACGGGCAGAATTGGAGTCATGGCGACGACCGAAGACCGGCGCGAGCTCGGCGGCGAGGAGTGGCGCAAGGAGCTCTACGACGCAACCCCAGAGCGCGAGGGCGAGCTCTTCAGCACGATCTCGGGCCTCGAGAACGAGCCGCTCTACACGCGCGACGCCGTCGACTACGACCGCGACCTCGGGTACCCGGGCGTCTACCCGTTCACGCGCGGCGTCTACCCGTCGATGTACCGCGGGAAGCTCTG
>DASPRN010000002.1:0-3754 GCA_035624425.1 Gaiellaceae bacterium | reverse complement strand
GAAGCCCTGGCGCAACTACGCGAGGACGAGCGAACCTCCACGATCCCGGTGGTCGCGCTGACCGCGCAAGCGATGAGAGGCGACCGCGAGCGTTTCCTCGACGACGGCTTCGACGGCTACCTCTCCAAGCCCGTCGACGTCGCCGAGCTGCTCCACGCCGTTCGGACCCACTGCAATCGTGAATGAGCAGTCGCCCAAGATCCTCGTGGTCGACGACGTGCCCGAGAACGTCCGTTTGCTCGAGGCCGTGCTCGTCCCGCGCGGGTACGAGGTCGTGACCGCGACCGACGGCCGGGCTGCGCTCGATCTCGTCGAGACCGAGGAACCCGACCTGATCCTCCTCGACGTGATGATGCCCGGCCTCGACGGCTACGCCGTCTGCAGATCGCTGCGTGCGAACGACGACACGGCAGTGCTGCCGGTGATCATGGTGACGTCGAGCATCGGCCAGGAGAAGACGAAGGCGATCGAGGCCGGCGCGGACGACTTCATCCCCAAGCCCTTCAATCACGACGAGCTGCTCACCCGGGTGCGGTCGCTGCTCCGAATCAAGCGCTACCACGACACGATCAAGGCGCAGGCGGTGGAGCTCGCCGAGCTCAACCGCACGCTGGAGCAGCGTGTGCAGGCACAGGTCGACGAGCTCGAACGGCTGGGCCGGCTGCGCCGTTTCCTCTCCCCTCAGCTCGCCGATGCCGTCATCTCCTCGGAAGACGAGACGATTCTGAGTAGCCACCGCCGAGAGGTCGCGATGTTGTTCGCCGACCTGCGCGGCTGGACGAGCTTCGCCGACGCGGTCGAGCCCGAGGAGCTGATGCGGGTGCTCGGCGAGTTCCACGACGTGATCGGCCGCCTCGTCAAGCGCTTCGACGCGACCGTCGGCTTCCTCGAGGGGGACGGCGTCCAGCTCTTCTTCAACGACCCGATCGAGATTCCCGACGCAGCGCTGCGGGCAGTGCAGCTCGGCTGCGCCCTGCGCGAGGAGATGACCGCGCTCAAGTCGGTCTGGGCGAAGCGCGGGCACGAGCTCGACCTCGGTATCGGAATCGCCCTCGGCTACGCGACCTGTGGGGAAGTCGGCTTCGAAGGCCGCTCCGACTACGCTGCGATCGGGGCCGTGACGAATCTCGCGGCGCGGCTAGCCGACGAGGCCACAGGCGGCCAGGTGCTGATTGCGCAGCGCCTGTACGCAGAGGTCGACCAGGACGTCGACGTCGTGCCGGCGGGTGAGTTCACCCTGAAGGGGTTCCGGCTGCCGGTGGCCGCCTATGACGTCGTCGCCGTCCGCTCGGCGGCGCCGGAGCCGTCTCGGCGGTAGAGCGAAGGCGGACGCACTCGTGGATCGGGGCATCAAGGCGCTGGAGGAGTCGGTCGAGCAGCTTCGCCGCGAGGCCGATGAGCTGTGCGCGTCGAGGACGAGGCTCGTTCTGGCCGCCGATGCCGACCGCCGCAGGATCGAGCGCGAGCTCCACGACGGCGCGCAGCAAGACCTGGTCGGGCTCGCGGTCAAGCTGCAGCAGGCCCGCGGCCTGGTCGACAGCGATCCCGCTGCCGCCGGTGTTCTCGTCGACGAGATGCGGGGCGATGTCCAGGAGTCGCTGGACCGGCTGCGGTTGCTGGCGCAGTGGATCTACCCGCCGCAGCTCGAGGCTGGAGGGCTGCCGGCCGCGCTGCGCTCGGCCGCAGCAAGCGCTGGAGTTCGAGTCCGTGTCGACGTCGGGGCGAACGGCGTCTACCCACAGGAGGTGTCCGCGAGGGTCTACCTCTGCATCGTCGCCGCGTTCGAGCGCCTCGTCACCGGTACGACGGCGGCGATCGGCATCCGCGAAAAGGACGGAACGGTGGCGTTCGAGATCGTCGCCGAGGACGCAGGCGTCGACCCGGCCGACGCCCATCTCGCCGCGATGCGCGATCGGATGGAGGCGCTCGGCGGCCGGCTGTCAGTCGCGCCGGGGCCGGGCGGGGGCATACGGATCGCCGGCGCGCTGCCGTTAGACGCTAGTCGCTCTCCGCGAGGTAGAGGATCACCGCCTTGACCCGCCGATGAACCGTGGTTTCCCAGGTCAGGCCGAGCTTGAGGAAGATCGAGTGGATCACCTTCTCGACCGACCTCTCGGACAAGACCAGCGACTCGGCGATGGCGGCATTGTTCTTCCCCTCGGCCATCTCGCGAAGCACGTCGCGCTCGCGCGGCGTGAGCTCGTTGAGCGGCGAGTCTCCGCTGCGTGCGTTCTCCGCGACGAGCGCGTCGACGACCTTGGGATCGATCACCGAGCCGCCATCCGCAACGGCGCGGATCGCTGCGACGAGCTGCTTCACATCCTCCACCCGCTCCTTGAGGAGGTAGGCCCGACCTGCGCTCCCGCTCTGGAGGAGCGCGAGCGCGTAGCTCGGGGTCGCGTACTGGCTGAGGACGACGACCCCGACTTCTGGGTGCGTCTCGCGCAACCGCTCGGCCGCCTGGACGCCCTCGTCGGTGTTCCCGGGCGGCATCCGGATATCGGTGACGACGACGTCGGGCCGCTCTGCGTCTACGGCGCCGAGGAGCGAGTCGAGGTCCTCGCAGACGGCGGCGACCTCGAGCTCGGGCTCCGCCTCGAGCATGCTGCGCACCCCTTCGCGAACGATGTAGTGGTCGTCCGCCATTACGACCCGGATCGCCACGGCTAGAGGATAAGGCCGTGCCGCCGGCTTCTCCAGATAACGAGAGCAGCAAGGCTCCGGGCCTGCTCGTCCTGATCGTCGACGACGACCCGAGGAACGTGAAGCTTGCCGGAGACGTGTTGGCGGCGGCCGGATTCCGAACGCTCGAGGCGGCGACCGGCGAGGCGGCGGTGGCACTCGCCGGCGAGCATCTCCCCGACGTGGTCCTCATGGACCTCCGGCTCCCGGACATGGACGGTACGGACGCCGCCAGGATGCTCGCCCAGCAGGCGCGGACAGCGTCGATTCCCGTCGTCGCGCTGACGTCGGTGACCCTCGAGGACGACCCTGCCTGGCTCAGGACCGCCTGCTTCGCCGGCTACCTCGCGAAGCCGATCGACATCGAGGCGTTTCCGGCCCAGGTGCGCCGGTACTGCCGCTGAGACGGCAGACACCGTGCTGGCACCTGGATCGATTCGGGGGGTGCCACCGCAGATGCCGCTCGTCTCCGATGCCACGCTCTGGACTCGAGGAACGACCAACGAGAAAGGAGCAGGAGGAGTGCGCAGACACGAGATCATCAAGCGCTTTGCGGGGCTGGTCGCGGTCGTCATGCTGGCCGCGGGCGTCACGGCAGTCTCCGCGCTGGGAGTCGCGAGCAAGGCCGGCAACTCGCCGCGAGGCGGAGCTCTCCACGTCACGAAGGTGTGCGTGTACCCGGACTTCGACGGCCAGCCCGGTAGCTTCTGCACGATCAAGTCGTCCAACCTGAGTGCGATCGGCGCCGGCTCGAAGGTCTTCTACGCGGAGGCGGACGACCCCAGCGCCGCCTTCTACGATACGGACCTCTACGTCTACGCCGGGCCGGGAAACAGCGCATTCGGCCATGTCAAACTCTCGAACACGACCGGGGCCGGCGTCCTCACGCTCTCGGGCGGGACGGGACGGTTCCGCGGCTTCCGGGCCAGGGTCGACGTCACCTACGACGCGGCCGCGGACCTCTGGCACTGGGACGGGAGCTACCGCATCACGTCGCACCGGCACTGAGAGCATCGGGAACGATCGCCGGCACGAGAAGGCGCACGCGAATCCGGCCCCGCATCAGCGAGGG
>DASPRN010000001.1:0-5748 GCA_035624425.1 Gaiellaceae bacterium | reverse complement strand
GTAGTGGTTGTCGGACTCGAGGTCGGTGACCGCGGCCGACTGGTTCGTCAGGATCATCCCTGCCGCGCCGCCCTGAAGGACCCTGCGGCCCTTGTCGATGCGGCCGTTGTTCCCGCGGTTGCAGACCACGACCTTGCCCGTCGCGGACCCCGCAGGGGCGTTCGACTGGCAGAGCGCATCCTCGCCGCCGCCGAGGCTGGCGGCCATGACGACCGGAGTCGGGCTGGAGATGCCGTTGGTCAGGGTCACGCCCGGAACGTCCAGGGTCGCACCGCCGTCAGCGGTCAGGTGCAGCGTGGACGTGAAGGCGCGCGGGCCTGTCGAGGCGCCGACCGTGGTCACCCACGGTCCGCCGTGATCCGAGGTCCCGGAGCCGGGGCCGGCGTTGCCGGCCGCCGCGCTGACCGAGATCCCCGCGTTCGTCGCGTCGAGGAACGCGAGCTCGGTCGGGTCGGTGTACGGCTGTGCGCCGCCCGAGATCGAGTAGCTGATCACGTTGGCACCGTCCGCGATCGCCTGCTCGGCGGCGGCCATCGTGTCGGAGCCGAAGCAGCCCTGCGAGAGGCAGACGCGGTACTCGATCACGTGCGCGCCGGGGGCGATCCCGCAGACCGGGCCGCGCTCGGCGCCGTAGAGGATCGCCGAGGATACGCAGTCGCCCGCCGCCGTCGAGGCCGTGTGCGTTCCATGGCCCTCGGAGTCGCGCACCGAGCACTGGCCCGACGTGTCGTTGCAGAACTCCTGTCCGTCGGAACCGATCACGGCCATGTAGGTCTGCGTGAAGTTGTACGCGCCGATGAGCTTGTTGTTGCAGGTGAACGTCGGACCGAGGTGCGCCGTGTCCGACCCGTCCCCGAAGTCGCAGTGATACGCCGAGAGCGGCTTCGGAGGCGGGCCGACGCCGTGGTCGGCGAAGAACGGGTTCTCGGGCCAGATGCCGGTGTCGAGCATGGCGACGACCACGTTCGAGCCGGCCGTCGTCGAGCCGCCGAGTGACGGCCACACGCTCGTCGCCCCGATGAAGCTCGTGTTGTCGTCGAGCGGATGGTTGAGCGCGTCCTTCTGCACCGCCACCACGCCCTTGACGCCGAGCACCGCCTCGACCTTGTCGGCAGGGACGCGTGCGGCGACACCGCCGTAGAGGAGCCGGAAGCTCCTACCGAACCTGATAGCGGGAACGGCCCGCTGCACGGCCGAGTTGATCATGTGGATTCGGCGCCCGAGGTACGCCTGGTACCTCGTGACCGCCCTGGCCTTCATCGTGATCGCCTTGTGCGTCACGCGCGGGCTCGTGGCCTTGTAGCCGCGGATCCCGCCCGCGTACGTCGCAGTCGGGGTGAACGCGTACTTGATCACCACGTTGACCAGTTTCGAGTCGGTCTTGCCGAGCAGCGACCGATCGGTCTTCGCGACGTAGCCGGTGGCCGACTTCCCGACCGCGTAGGTCGACGTCGGCGTGAGCTTGGCCCTCGTCACGGTCAGCCGGTGGCCTGACCCCGAGGCGACGCCGCTGACGGCGAAGCTCAGGAGACAGGCCGAGAACGTTGCAGCGACGAGGTACACGGCTCGGCGTCGCCGAGCATGCATTCGGAACAAGTTCTCCAACTCCCCTCTGAACCCAGTGTCCCCGCCCGGACCGACCCTGCTTCGGGTCCGTCACACGTGATATTGGAACCTCGAGTCGCGAGAGTCAAGCGGGCTACGACTTGCCTACGCGCGAAGCACGACTTCGAGCGCGGTCCCGCGGCCCGGCGTCGAGACCAACCGGAAGCCGCCGCCGATCGAGGCAGCGCGCGCCCGCATGTTCTTCAGCCCCTGGCCGGCCGCGATCTCGTCCTCGAGGAAGCCGGAGCCGTCGTCGACGACCGTGACGAAACGCTCGCCCTCGCGTTCCTCGATCCGCACCTCGGCCCGCCGCGCTCCCGCGTGCTTGCGCGCGTTCGCGAGCCCTTCCTGGACGATCCGGAAGACCTCGATCTGCTCGTCGGGTGCGAGCCGGATCCCGTCCTGGATCTCCAGGTCGACCTCGAGTCGGCCGTCGGCGGTCAGGAAGTCCACGTAGCGGCGGAGGGCCGAGTCGAACGGCGCCGAGCCGCCGGCCGACGAGAGCGCGAGCACGGCAAATCGCGCCTCCTGCTGGGCGGCCGCGGCCGCATCCTTGAGCTGGGGGAGGATCGTCTCGAGGGAGCCGCCGCTCTCGAGCCTGCTGGCGTGCGTCGAGACGGCGAAGAGGTACTGGGCGAGCCCGTCGTGGATCTCGCGCGCGACACGGGCGCGCTCCTCGGCGACCGCGCGGCCGAACTCGGCGAAGCGGATCGCCCGCCAGACGCCGACCAGCAGCACGCTGTACGAGAGCAGCCGCAGGAAGTCGCCCTGCGAGACGTAGCGAGCCGAGAGCAGCGGCGTGAAGACGTAGTGGAGCTCCGCGAACAGCGCCAGGGTGGCGCCGAGGCAGAGCCAGCGGTCGAGGTCGCTCCGGCGCGCCCGGAAGCGGAGCCCCCAGCCGACCATGGCGACGAGCGACAGCAGCGCCTGCGCGCCGAGAGCGCCCATCAGCTGGAACGGCTGCTGCGTGGCGTTGCTTTCCGTGATCGCCGGTAGCGCCCCGCCGGCCCGCTCCGCGATTCCCCAGCAGAGCGCGAGCACGATCGCGACCGCAAAGAGCATCTCGCCGAGCGCCCGCGCCCGGGCGTTGACCCGGCGCTTGGTGAACGGCGCGGCGGCGATCAGCGTCGCGGCGAACAGGCGTCCGAGGAGCCCCGCCCAGAACTCGGTCCGGTGCAGTGGGTGGCCGCCGAGGACCGGGGCGATCGAGAACGCGAGCGTCGAGGCGGCCGCGGCGGCGAACCCGCCGCAGAGCAGCAGGTCGAGCCGGCGACCGTCGACGGAGAAGCGAATTCCCGCCAGCAGCGCGACGATCGCCGCGGCCAGCGCGACGGCCGTGTCGAGCACGAGCCGCACCTGGGGCAGCGAGTAGGTGTTGCGGAGGCTCGGGTAGGCGACGAACAGCGCGAGCGCGGCGCCGAGCAGCCCGATCAGCAGTACCTCGCCCCAGAGCCAGGCCTGGTAGTCGTCACGCTCTTCGTGCCGCATAAAAGGCTTGTCGGCATGCAGCGGGCTGCCGATAAGGGCCGTATGCGGATCCTGCTTGCGGACGACCATCCCATCACGCGCGAGGCCCTGGCCGCGCTCCTGGGCCAGCACGACTTCACCATCGTCGGCGAGGCGGGGGACGGCGAGGAGGCGATCGAGCTAGCGCGCAAGCTGCAGCCGCAGCTCGTGCTGCTCGACCTCTCGATGCCCGGCCTCGGCGGCCTCGAGGCGCTGCCGCGGATCCGCGACGCGGCGCCCGAGTGCGAGGTCGTCGTCCTGACCGCCTCCGGCACCGAGGAGAACCTGCTCTCCGCGATCCGCGGCGGTGCGGCCGGCTACCTGCTGAAGAGCGAGCCGCCGGAGCGGATCGTCCAGTTCCTGCGCGGGGTCGGCAACGGCGAGGCCGCGCTCTCGGGCGAGGTCGCCCGACGGCTGCTCGAGCAGGTGCGCGAGGGCGGCACGAGAGGCGTCCCCGACCGAATCGCCGACTCGCTCAGCGCCCGCGAGGTCGAGGTGCTGCTGCTGCTCGACGACCATCTCGGCACCGACGAGATCGCGGCGCGGCTCTACATCTCCGAGCACACCGTCCGCTCGCACGTGAAGAGCCTGCTGCGCAAGCTCGGCGTCTCCTCGCGACGCGAGGCGCTGGAAGCCCTCAATTCCGCCCGCGCAGCGTAGAAATCCCCCACCGTGGGGGATGCGATTCACCCAGGCCCGACCGGCTACGCTCCGATACTTGGAGGGACACCCACCCTCTCCCTCGCATAGGTGTCTGAAGCGCGGTGGCTCTGTGCTTCCTCGGCGACACGGCCGGCCTCCAGAAGGGCCGGCCGTCGTCATTTCGAGAAGCCTTCGAGCGCCGCCGCGACCAGGGCGGGGAGGGTGCGCGGGTCATAGCCGCCCTCGAGCACCGCGGCCACACGGGGGCCGAGCTCGGCGCTGCGCCTTGCCAGCTCGCGGAAGCCGTCCGCGGTGACGCGCATCCCTGCGAGCGGGTCGTCGACGTGCGCGTCGAAGCCGGCCGAGACGAGCACGAGCTCGGGCTCGAACGCCAGCACGGCGGGTGCCACCAGCTCGTCGAAGGCGCGCAGGTAGTCCTCGTCGCCCGACCCGGCCGGGAGCGGCACGTTCAGCGTCGTCTCGTCGCCCTCGCCCGGCCCGCCGCTGCCCGGATAGAAGGGCCACTGGTGCAGCGAGACGAAGAAGACCGAGCCGTCGCCGCGGAAGAGGTCCTCGGTGCCGTTGCCGTGGTGGACGTCCCAGTCGACGATCGCGACCTGCTCGATTCCGAGCTCGGCCTGCGCGTGGCGGGCGGCGACGGCGACGTTGTTCACGAGGCAGAAGCCCATCGCGCGGCCGGCGGGCGCGTGGTGGCCAGGCGGGCGGACGAGTGCGAAGCCGCCGCGCTCGACGGCCTCGAGCGCGCAACCGGCCGCGAGCAGCGCCGCCTCCCAGCTCGTCTCCGAGGCGACGGTGTCCGGGTCGAGCAGGGTCGGCGCCTCCAGCGCGGCGAGCCTGTCGAGGTAGGCCGGCTCGTGGCAGCGCTCGAGCTGCTCACGCGATGCGGGGCGGCCCTCGACCACCTCGAAGGCGTCGAGCAGCGCGAGCAGCCGCTCCCGCGTCTCGACGTGCGGCTCCGTCGGGTGGAGCTGTGCCAGTGCCGGATGGCCGATGTACTCGATCGTTACCCCAAGCCGGCCAGACGCTCGGCCAGCGCGTTCAGGCCCCAGTCGCTCGCGAGAGCGGACGCCTCCGCCCAGGAGGGGATTTGGTCTTCGAGGGGAGGAAGAGGGGCGGAGGCGTCCAGCACAGCTATTCGACGGTAGAGCCGCAAATCCTCCGCCTCCGCCGAGAACCTTCCTGCCTCGAGCGCCGCCTCGAGCGTGCCGTACTCGCGCAGCACGTCGGCCGCCTTCTTCGGCCCGACTCCGGCGGCGCCGGGCAGCTTGTCCGACGGGTCGCCCCGCAGCGCGATGAAGTCGGGCACCTGCTCCGGCTCCACGCCGTAGCGCTCGACCACCTCGGCGGGCCCGATCCGCGCCAGCTCCGAGACGCCGCGCACCGGCTGCAGGATCGTCGTCCGGTCGCTCGCGAGCTGGAAGGCGTCGCGGTCGGAGGTCGCCACGAGCGAAGAGCCGCCCCGGGCCTCCTCCGAGGCGACTGCGGCGGCGAGGAAGTCGTCCGCCTCGTAGCCCGCGCCCTTCGCGGCCGCGAAGCCCATCGCGCCGACGAGCTCCGGGAGCATGTCGAGCTGCTCCAGCAGCTCCGGGTCGAACACACGGCCGCCCTGGTAGCCCTCGAACGCCTCGTTGCGGTAGGTCGGCTCGCCGATCGAGTCCCAGCCGACGAGCACGGCCCTCGGCTCCTCGGCCTGCCAGAGCCGCAGCAGCATGTTCGCGAAGCCGAGGACGCCGCCGAGCCGCACGCTCTTGGGCATCGCGTGGTAGGCGCGGTGCGCGAGCGAGTCGCCGTCGACCACGAGCAGCGGCCTCACAGCTCGCCTCGGAGCTCTTCGATCCGCGCCATCAGCCGCTCCGTCGCCAGCTCGGCGGCGTGCTTTTGGTCGAGCCCCCGGTACTCGGAGAGATCGAGCGGCTCGCCGTAGGCGACCCGCAGGGGGCCAAGCCTGAGCAGCCGGTCGGTGCCGCCGATCGC
>DASPRN010000142.1:0-22679 GCA_035624425.1 Gaiellaceae bacterium | reverse complement strand
CGGTCGCGCAGGACGAGGTGCGGCTCGAGGACACGCGCTCGCTGGACGAGGCGCTCGCGCGCATCCGCGAGGCGCTCCCCGGCGCGACAGGCGCCTGGCTCCGCGGCCGCGGCTGGCGCAGCGGCGACTGGTCGCCGGCGGTCGAGCCGACCAAGGAGGCGCTGGACGAGATCGTCTCCGACCGGCCGGTGGCCCTCATGGCCCGGGACTCGCATTCGCTCTGGCTCAACTCGGCCGCACTCGCGCGCGCGAACGGCGACCTGCAGGTTCCCGGCGGCGTCGTCGAGCTCGACGAGCGCTGCGAGCCGACCGGCGTCCTGCGCGAGGAGTCGTGCTGGCACTTCCGCGACGCCTACGTCGACATCCCCGACGACGAGTACGTCGAAGCGATGCGCGCCGGAGTCCGGCTCGCCGCCTCGCGCGGCGTGACCGCGGTGCACGACAAGGACGGCTGGCTCGGCGCGCTGCGCTTCTGGCAGCGGCTCGAGCGCGAAGGGGCGCTCGGCCTGCGCGTCTGGCAGTCGCTCCCCGCCGAGAAGGCCGGCGAGCTGGAGGACGCCGACCTCCGCAGCGGCTTCGGCGGGCCGCTCCTCAGGCTCGGGTACCTGAAGGCGTTCATGGACGGGACGCTCGGCTCGCAGACCGCGCGCATGCTCGACGGCTCGGGCGTCGAGATCACGAGCGGCGACCAGCTCGCCGACTACATCCGCGCGGCAGCGCGTGCGGGGTTCCCGCTGGCCGTGCACGCGATCGGCGACCTCGCCAACCGCGAGGCGCTCGACGCGTTCGAGTCGACGCGAGCCGAGTGGCAGCCGCTCGGCCTGCGCCAGCGGATCGAGCACGCCCAGCTCCTGGCGCCCGAGGACCTGCCGCGCTTCGCCGAGCTCGGCGTCGCGGCGTCGGTGCAGTTCAGCCACGCGCCCTCCGACCGCGACCTCGCCGACCACTTCTGGGGCGATCTCTCGAGCGAGTCCTACGCCTTCCGCTCGCTGCTCGACTCGGGCGCGGTCGTCGCGAACGGGTCCGACGCGCCGATCGAGGAGCTCGACCCGCTGGCGGGCATTCGCGCCGGCGTCCTGCGCACGCTCGACGAACGCCCGGCCTGGCACCCCGAGCAGGCGCTCGGCGTCGAGCAGGCGCTCGAGGCGACGTGTGTCACGCCCGCCTGGCTCTCGGGCGACGAGCACCGCCGCGGCCGGCTCCTGCCCGGCTTCTACGCCGACCTGGTCGTGCTGGACCGCGACCCGCTCACCGTCGAGCCCGAGGAGCTGGCCGGGGTCCACGTCGTCGCGACGATGCTCGGCGGCGCCTGGACGCACCACCCGCCTCCCTGGAGCTGAGAAGAGGAGCACGGCCCCGGCCCGGGAAAGGTAACGATTCGGTGCCGGTGACTACGATCACGCATATGGACGAGAACGGCTCGGTCTTCCGCGTGGCCTACTACGAGGCCGGCGACCGCCGCCTCGCGCGGGCCGGCGCGACGCTCTCCCGGCGGATGGAGAACGGCCACGGGATCTGGCGCCTCGAGCTGCCCCGGCTCGGCGGTGATCGGCTCAAGCTCGAGCAGGCCGGCGACCCCGGCACACCGCCCGAGCGCATCGCCGGCGTACTCACGGCCTTCCTCCGTGGGAGCGAGCCGGAGCCGGTGGTCAGGCTGCAGGTGGCCCGCGACGACGGGGAGCTGCGGGCCAAGGTCCTCGAAGGGCTGCAGGCCGGCGAGCTCGGCACGAAGGACGGGGCGCCCGAGGACAGCGTGGTCTCGCTCCGCTACGGCAAGGCATCCTCACGCGATCCGATCTGGCGGCTGCGGGCCGTTCTGGAGCGCCAGTACGCACAGGTGCTGCGCCACGACCCGGGCGTGCGGCTCGACCTCGACTCGGAAGACGTCCATCAGGTGCGTGTGGCCGTTCGGCGCGCCCGCGCCGTCCTCCGCGCAGCCAGGCCGCTGCTCGACACCGAATGGTCGGAGCCCCTGCGGGCGGAGCTGAAGTGGCTCGGCGGAGTCCTCGGGCCACGGCGCGATCTCGACGTCCTCATCGAGCGGTTGCGGAAGGAGCTCAACGACCTCGAGGCGCCCGAGCGTGAGGCGGGGGCACAGCTGGTCGAGCTGCTCCGAGAGGAGCGCGACCGGACGCAGACGGTGGCGGTCGAGGCTCTCTCGAGTGCCCGCTACTACCGGCTTCTGGACGAGCTGGAGTCGGCCACGCGCGGCCCGCGCGTCCGGCGGAGCGAGATCTCGCTCGCGCGGCTGGCCCGGCGGGAGTTCGAGCGTCTACGCAAGCAGGCCCGGAGGCTCAACTGGGCCTCGACGGATGCGGAGCTGCATCGCGCGCGGATCCTCTGCAAGCGCGCGCGCTACACGGCAGAGTTCGCCGAGCCTGACCTGGGGAAGCCTGCGACCCGCGTCGTGCAGCAGGCGACAGCGCTGCAGGATGTGCTCGGCGAGCACCAGGATGCGATCGTTGCAGAGGCGCGCTTGCGCGAGCTCCTGGCGAAGGCGCCGGGCCCGGGCGCGGCATTCGCAGCGGGCCGGCTCGTCGAGCGCGAGCGGATGCGGCGATCTGCGGCTCGAGCCGCGCTGCCGAAGGCCTGGCGCAAGCTGGAGCGAGCGGCCGAGCGCGCCTGGCGCTAGCCGTACGCGGCAGTGCTCTCGCGGAAGAGCGCGAGCGCGCAGCCTTCGCGGACGCCGCCGGACGCGACGCTCAGCGGCAGGCCGATGCGCCTCTGTGCCTCCGCGAACAGAATCGAGCCGGCGAGCAGCGTGGCCGCCCGCTGCGGCGCCACCCCGAACTGCTTGGCCATCTTCACGCGCTGCAGCGACGCCAGCCGCTCGATCGCCGACTCGAGGCTCTCGCCGTCGAGCACGCCGTCTCCCGTCACCTTCCGGAGCGCCCTGGCGGTGCCGCCGGTCCCGAGGCCCAGCAGCGCCATCGGCGGAACGATCGCCGCGAACGCCTCTGCGGCCTCTGCGCGCGCCGACCGCACCGCGCCGGCAGCCGGTGGGTCGCCGGTGAGGAACCGCTCCGTCAGCCGCAGGGAGCCGAGGTCGACCGATCGCACCCAGGCCGGGCCCGACGCGAGGGTGCCGACGGCGATCTGGGTCGAGCCGCCGCCGATGTCGCAGACGGCGACGCTCTCCGGCGGCTCCTCGAGCGCGGCCACCGCTCCGTCCCAGGCGAGCGCTCCCTCCTCCTCGGCCGAGAGCACGCGGGCCGGCACTCCGGCCGTCTGAGAGAGCAGCTCCGCGAACTCGTCGCCGTTGGCGCTCTGCCGGCCCGGCGAGGTGACCACGATCTCGATCCGCTCGCACCCGAGCCGGCGGGCGCGCCTCGTCTGGGCCCGCGCGACCTGAGCCGCCTCGGCGCCTTTCGGCGCGGTGATGTACCCGTAGCGCTCGATCTCCTCGCCCAGGCGGAGCGCTTCCCGCTCCACGTGCACGGGCACGACCTGCTGCCCGGACGGCCCGGCGACGAGCAGGCGGAGCGTGTTGGCCCCGACGTCGATGATTGCGACCCGCACGAGCGTCATTCTGTCCAGCCGGTCGGTCGGACGATCACCGGCCGCGCGGGACCGCGGCCGCCCTCGCCCGCGCGCGGGCACGGCGCATCAGCACGCCGTGCAGGCTCTGTCCGCGCCCGCCCTTCTTCGACTTGACGCGCGCCCAGGAGCCGTCGGCCCGCAGCGTCCAGGAGAAGCGGGTGTCCGCCATGATCGACTCGAAGGTGCGGGCGAGCTCGCGCTGGGCGCGGGCGTCCTCGACCGGGACGAGGATCTCGATCCGGTGGTCGAGGTTGCGGGCCATCAGGTCGGCGCTGCCGAGCAGATAGGTGCTCTCGCCGTCGGCCTCGAAGATGTAGAAGCGGCTGTGCTCGAAGAAGTGGCCGAGGAGCGTCCGCACGCGGATGTCCTCCTTGCCGCCGCTCACCCGCCGCGGCCGGAGCGTGCAGGTCGTCCGCGCGAAGATGTCGACCTCGACCCCGGCGTCCGCCGCCGCGTACAGCTCGGTGACGATCTCCGGATCGGCGAGGTGGTTGACCTTGAGGCGGATCCGAGCCTCCTTGCCCGCCGAGGCTGCCTCCGCGCACCGGCGGATGTGCCCGACGAGGCTCTCGCGCATGTTGAAGGGCGCGACGAGCAGCTTGCGGAAGCGCTGCGGCCGGCCAAAGCCGGTCAGGTGGTTGAAGAGGTCGGCCAGGTCGGCCGTGCTGTCCTCGTCGTCGGTGAAGAGGCTGAAGTCCTCGTAGAGCCGGGCGGTGACCGCGTTGTAGTTGCCGGTCCCAATGTGGGCGTAGCGGCGGAGGCCGTCCTCCTCGCGCCTGACGATGAGCGTGCCCTTGGCGTGGATCTTGAGACTCGGGAAGCCGTAGACGACGTGGACGCCGGCCGACTCGAGCGAGCGCGCCCATTCGATGTTGCGGCGCTCGTCGAAGCGCGCCTTCAGCTCCACGAGACAGACCGTCTGCTTGCCCTCCTCGGATGCCTCGATCAGGGACGGGACGTGCGGCGAGTCGTCGCTCGTCCGGTAGACGCTCGTCTTCATCGCCACGGTCGACTCGTCGCGCGCAGCAATGGTCATGAACGCCTCGAACGTGCCGGCGAACGAGTCGTACGGGTGGTGGACGAGCAACGGGCCGCGCCGGATCTCGTCGAAGATCTCGCTCTCATCCTCCGCCAGGAAGCGGCGCGGGACGACGGGCACCCACGGGTCGTCCTTCAGGTCGGGCCGGTCGAGAGCGACGAACTCGGTCAGGTCGTCGAGGCCGAGCAGCCCCGGCACCAGGTAGACCTGGGCGTCTTCGACGGCCAGCCCCTGCTTGAGCTGGCCCAGCATCCGCGCCGAGCACGAGCCCGAGACCTCGACCCGGACGGCCTCGCCGAAGCGACGGCGCCTGAGCTCCAGCTCGACGGCCTCGAGCAGGTCGTCCGCCTCGTCCGAGACGGTGAAGTCGGCGTCACGCGTGACGCGGAAGACCGTGACCTCGACGATCTCCATCATCGGGAAGAGCCAGGAGAGGAAGTGGCGGATCACCCGCTCGAGCGGCAGGTAGTGCCCGCGCTCGCCGATCGGCAGGAAGCGCGGCAGAAGCTCCGGGACCTTGACGCGAGCGAAGCGCTCCTCGCCCGTCTCCGGGTCGCGCACGAACAGCCCGAGGCTGAGCGAGAGCCCGGAGATGTACGGGAACGGCTGGCCGGGACCGACCGCCAGCGGGGTCAGCACCGGGAAGATGTCCCTCCTGAACACCGTCTCGAGCTCCTCCAGCTCGTCGGCGTTCAGGTCCTCGATCTCGGCGACCGTGATCCCCTGCTCCTCGAGAGCCGGCTTGAGCTGGCGCTTCCAGAGCTTCGCCTGCTCGCCGGTCAGCCGCAGGGCGCGGTCCCGGATCTCGCGCAGCGCGTCCTGCGGGGTGAGGCCGTCCGGCGAGCGGAGGGCGACTCCCGCGGCCGCCTGGTCGGTCAGGCCGGCCACCCGCACCATGAAGAACTCGTCCAGGTTCGAGGAGAAGATCGAGCAGAAGTTGACTCGCGTCAGAAGTGGCAGGCTGGGCTCGGAGGCGACCTCGAGCACGCGCCCGTTGAAGTCGAGCCACGAGAGCTCGCGGTTCAGAAAGCGTGCTTGCGCCTCGACTGTCTCCGCAGCCACCATGCCCTCATCCTCTCGCCTGACGCGGTCCGCGTGGGTTACAGACCTGAGTCTATGTGGTTAAGCCTGGGTTTCTAGCCCTCAGACGTGCTCTTCCGGGTGCGACGCGTCCGTGAACTCGCGGAACTCGGCCGTCAGCAGGTAGGCGACCTGTTCGCCGACGTCGACCGCGTGGTCGCCGATCCGCTCGAGCGTCCGCGAGACGAGCACCATGCGGAGCACCCACTCGCGCACGTCGGGCTCCGCGACCAGCTCGATCACCCGCTCCACGAAGCGTCGGTTCGAGCGGTCGATCAGCTCGTCCAGCTCGACGAGCGACTCGGCCTGCTCGAGGTCGCGGTCGGCGAACGAGTCGAGCGCGACGCGAATCATCTCCTCCGCGCGCTCACCCATCTCCTGCAGGCTCTGGAGGAGCGGCGGGTCGGCCTCGACATCGGCGACGAGCTTGGTCATCTTCGCGATGGTCACCGCGTAGTCGGCCATTCGCTCCAGGTGGAGGTTGATGTGCAGCATCGCCAGCACGAGCCGCAGGTCGGTGGCGACCGGCGTCTGCCGCGCGAGCAGCGACTGGATGCCCGCCTCGATCTGCAGGTAGAGCGCGTCGACGTCGTCGTCGAAGGCGATCACCTCGTCGGCGAGCTCCGCATCGCGCTGCTCGAGCGCGTTCAGCGCGCCCCGGAGGACCCGGAGCACGAGCGACCCTTCCTCCTGGAGGCTGGCTTCGAGCTGGTCCAGCTCCTCCTGGAAGGAAACCCTCATTCCGGCAGTGTTACCCAAAGCGGCCTGTGACGTAGTCCTCCGTACGCTTGTCGGAGGGAGCGGTGAAGAGCTTCCCCGTGTCGTCGTACTCGACCAGGGTGCCTGCGCCGCGGCCGGACTCGTCGACGTCGAGGCTGAAGAACGCCGTCCGGTCGGCGACGCGGGCCGCCTGCTGCATGTTGTGCGTGACGATCACGAGCGTGTAGTCGGTCTTCAGGTCGTGCATGAGCTCCTCGATCGAGGCGGTCGCGATCGGGTCGAGCGCCGATGCCGGCTCGTCGAGGAGCAGCACCTCGGGCTCGATCGCGATCGCGCGCGCGATGCAGAGCCGCTGCTGCTGGCCGCCCGAGAGTGCCAGCGCGCTCTTCTTCAGCCGGTCCTTGACCTCGTCCCAGAGCGCGGCGCCGCGCAGCGCCTTCTCCACCCGCTCGTGGAGGTCCTTCCGGAGGCCCAGGATGCGCGGCGCCCAGGCGACGTTGTCGTAGATCGTCTTCGGGAACGGGTTCGGCCGCTGGAAGACCATCCCGATCCGGCGCCGCACCTCGATCTGGTCGACGCCGTCGCCGTAGAGATCGACGCCGTGGTAGAGGATCTTGCCCTCCTGCTTGAAGCCCGGCACCTCGTCGTTCATGCGGTTGAGGCAGCGGATGAAGGTGCTCTTGCCGCAGCCCGAGGGGCCGATGACGGCGGTGACCAGATTGCGGTAGATCTGGAGGTCGACGCCCCTGACCGCGACATTAGAGCCGTAGCTGGCTTTCAGGTCCTGGATGTCGAAGACGGTCTCCCGCGTCTGCTCCGCAGCTTCGCGCGGCACGGCGACGTCGACCGGCCTCATCTGCGGCATCGTATCCGTCTCGCTCACGTTTCCTCCCTCACCGAGTGACGTTTCTACGGCCCCAGTTGAGCGCGATCCGGGCGACCAGGCTCGTCACGAGGACGATGGCCATCAGCACGAAGGCGGTCGCCCAGGCGCGCTTGTGGTCGAGCGGGTCGGGCGACTCCGACCAGATGAAGATCTGCACCGGCATGTTCGGCATCGCGTGCGAGGGATTCAGGACGACCAGCCTGCCGTAGATCCCGGTCACGAACAGGAGCGGCGCCGTCTCCCCGATCGCCCGGGCGACCGCGAGCACTGTCCCGGTCAGGATCCCGCCCAGCGAGCTCGGCAGGATGATCCCGAGCACGGTCCGCCAGCGGCTGGCGCCGAGTGCGAGCGCCCCCTCGCGCTGGTCGCTGGGAACGAGGCGCAGGACCTCCTGGGTGGCGCGCGTGATCAAGGGAAGCATCACGATTGCAAGCCCGAGCGAGCCTGCAAGGCCGTTCTCGGCGTGCCCGTAGACGAGCGCGCTGAAGACGAAGATCGCGATCACGATCGACGGCAGGCCGACCATCAGATCGATCGCAAGCTGGATCGGGACTCTGAGCCACCCGGGAGCGAACTCCTCGAGGAAGAGCGCGATGCACACGCCGATCGGGAGCGCGATCAGGGTCGCGATCCCGACCAGAATCGCCGAACCTAGGATCAACGGGCCGATCCCGCCGACCTCCGGGCTGAACGGGATCGGGAGGTCGCCGGTCAGAAAGCTCCAGGAGATCAGGTCGATCCCGCGCTTGGCGACGGCGTAGACGACCCAGGCGAGCACGCCGACGGCCGCCGCGGCGGCGAGGATCGCTACCAGCTCGACCAACCGGTTGACGATCCTCCGACGGCGCGTGCGCCGGTCGCCGCGCAGGCTCACGGTCAGCGCGTGGTCGACCGCTGCCATCAGCGGGCCTCCGTCCGGTAGACGTCGAAACGGCGCACGATCAGCTGCGCGGCGAGGTTGGTCACCAGCCCGATCGCGAGCAGGATCACGCCCAGGTAGAAGAGCGACGAGAGTTGGAGGAAAGTCGAGTAGCCCTGGAACTCCTCGACGATCTTGCTCGCGAGAGTGTCGCCGGGCTTGAAGAGCGAGGTCGGGATCCCCCAGTTGGCGCCGATCACCTGCGCCACGGCGATCGCCTCGCCGAGCGCACGGCCCAGGCCGAGGATCATCGCAGCCGCGATCCCGGGACGGGAGGAGGAGAGGATCACGCCACGCACCATCTCCCAGCGGGTCGCTCCGAGCGCGAGCGCGCCCTCCTCGAGCTCGCTCGGTACCGCGAGGAAGAGCTCGCGGCAGATGCTGGCGATGATCGGCACGATCATGATGGTCAGGATCAGGCCGGCGACCAGGATCCCGCTCGAGGACGGCTCGCCGCTGAAGATCTGCAGCCAGCCGAACCAGCGGTTGAGCCAGGGCTCGAGGTGATCGGCGGTGAAGGGGCCGAGCACGAGGATCCCCCAGAGCCCCAGCACCACGCTCGGAACCGCCGCGAGGGTCTCGACGAGGGAGCCGACGACGACGCGCACTCCGCGAGGCGCGAGCTCGCTCAGGAAGAGCGCAATCGCGAGGGCAAGCGGCGTCGCCAACACGAGCGCGATCAGTGAGCTGACTGCGGTCCCGTAGATGCCGGGCAGAGCGCCGAAGACGCCCTTCTGCGCGTCCCACGCCGATTCCGTCAGGAACGAGAGGCCGAACTTGCTGAAGGCGAGGTGGGCCCCGCGGAGCACCTTCCACGCGATCAGGCCGAGAACTACGACGGCGACGACCGACGCGCCGAGGGTCACCCCTACTAGCAGGCGGTCACCGATCGAGTCGCGCAGGCGCCGGCGGCCCCGCAGCTCCGTGGTCGCGGGAAGCGTGCTCACTGCCGGCCACGCTATCGCGGCAGCCCACTGTTCATACGGCCCGTTACCGGATCGTTACCGGACTTACACCGCCTTTCAGCCCACGGTCCGCGTGAGCCGGGTCAGCCTGACCCGGAACACCTTTCGTGTCATCGGAGAGGAGAGCAAACATGAAACTGAAACGCACGAGAAGCCTTGGGGCAGTGCTCGCCGTGCTCGGGGTGGCGGCGCTCGCACTGACCGCCTGGACGAGCCTCGCCGGCGCGTCCGCCAAGAAGGCGTCGCTCAGCGGCGCAGGCAGCACCTTCGTCGCGCCGCTCGTGGCGATCTGGCAGGGCGCCTACAGCGCGGCCGACATCAGCTACAGCGCCGTCGGCAGCGGCGCCGGCATCCAGCAGATCACGGCCCGGACGGTCGACTTCGGCGCGAGCGACGCGCCGTTCACCCCCGACCAGGCCACGGCCTGCAACGGCTGCGTCCAGATCCCCTGGGCCTACGCGGCCACCTCGATCGCCTACCACGTCTCCGGCGTCACCTACGGGCTCAAGCTCACCGGGCCGATCCTCGCCAACATCTACCTGGGCAACATCAAGAAATGGAACGACCCGCAGATCAAGTCCATCAACAAGGGCGTCAACCTCCCCAACGAGGACATCGTCCCGATCCACCGAAGCGACGGCAGCGGCACGAGCTACAACTTCACCGACTACCTGTCGCACGTGAGCAAGACCTGGAAGAACCAGATCGGCAAGGGCACCTCCCCCGCGTGGCCCAGCGGAGTCGGAGTCGGCGCAAAGGGCAGCTCCGGGGTCTCGGCGAAGCTCACGTCGACGCCCGGCGGCATCACCTACGTCGACATCGCCTACTCGTACAAGTTCGGCTTCACGATCGCGAAGATCAAGAACCGCGCCGGCAAGTTCATCCTGCCGAAGGGGTCGACCGTGGCGGCGGTCTCCGCGCGTGTGAAGCATGTCCCGAAGAACAACGCGATCTCGGTCGTCGACCCGCCCAAGAGCGTCAAGAACGGCTACCCGATCTGCACCTTCACCTGGGCGCTCGTTCCGCTGAAGTCGTCCAAAGCGTCCACCCTCAAGCCGTTCCTGAAGTGGGCCGTGACCAAGGGCAACAAGATGGGTCACAAGCTGATCTTCCTGGCCCTCCCGAAGGTCGTCCAGAAAGCCGACCTGAAGACGATCGCCAAGATCCACTCGTAGCAGCTGCTACGCCGGGAAAGCACATCTCACGTCGAGCCCGCGGCCGGGGGAGCCGCGGGCTTCGACGTGCCCGCCCGCGGTCTCGACCACGTGCTTGACGATCGCGAGGCCGAGGCCGCTGCCGCGCGTGGTGCGGGCGCGATCGGAGCGGAAGAAGCGCTCGAACAGCCGCGCCGCGTCCCCCTCGGGGACGCCGGACCCGTCGTCGCTCACCTCGAGCACCACCTCGCCGTCCTCCCGGCGGAGCGCGATCGCGCAGGTCGCGCCTTCGCCGGCGTAGCGGATCGCGTTCTCGATCAGGTTGTCGGCCACCGTGCGGAGCATGCGCCGCCTCAGCGGGAGGAGCAGCTCCTCGTCCTCGATCCGGAGGTCCAGCGTGATGCCGGCCAGCTCGGCGCGCTCGAGCTTCTCGTCGACGAGGGCACGCAGGAGCGGCGCGGCCTCGGTCTCGCCGAGCGAGACGACCTCGCGGCCCTGCTCGAGCTCGCTCAGGAAGAGGATGTCGTCGACGAGCTCGGTCATCTCCTCGACCTCCTCGCGGGCCTGGGCAAGGAGTGCCGGCCGGTCGGCGCCGGGCAGCTCCGCCGACTCGAGCAGCGCGAGCAGACGGGCCAGAGGCGTCCGCAGCTCGTGCGAGACGGCCGCCGTGAAGGCCATCCGAAGCTCGTCGTACTCGGAGCGCATAGGCTGAGTATCGCGTGACCAAGGTTCTGATCGTCGAGGACGACGAGGTGGTCGCCGACGGCATGGCGCAGCACCTCACCGCGTCAGGCCTCGATCCCACTCGCGTCGGTGCGGGCGAGCTTGGCCTTGCGCGGCTGCGCTACGAGCGGCCCGACGTGCTCGTGCTCGACCTGATGCTGCCGGGCCTCGACGGCTGGAGCCTGATCGAGCAGGCGCGTGCCGAGGGCATCGGCACGCCGATCGTGGTCGTCAGCGCGCGCGGAACCGAGCACGACCGGGTGCACGCGCTGCAGATCGGCGCCGACGACTACCTGGTCAAGCCGTTCTCGATGAAGGAGCTCGTCGCACGGGTGCAGGCCGCCGCCCGTCGGGGCGTGCGCGGCGTGCAGGAGGAGCGTGGCATGGAGCTCCAGATCGACGAGCTTCGGATCGACCCCCGCTCGGTGCAGGCGTTCGTCGACGGCGAGAACGCACAGCTGACGCCGACCGAGTTCCGCCTGCTCTACGCCCTCGCGCTCGACCGCGGCCGGGTCGCGAGCCGCGACGAGCTGCTGCAGCGGATCTGGGGCCGCCGCGCCACCCACCGCGACCGCACGGTGGACGTCTGCGTCCGCCGGCTACGCGAGAAGATCGACCAGCGCGCCTCGAAGCACACGTTCATCCAGACGCGCTACGGCGTCGGCTACTCGCTCGAGCCTCTCCCGAAGTAGCGGCCTTACTCGCCGCGGATGAGCTGGTAGACGAGCGCTCCGAGTGACGCGCCCACCACGGGCGCGACGATGTACAGCCAGAGAGCGTGCAGGTCGCCCGAGACAAGCGCCGGCCCGGCCGAGCGCATCGGGTTCATCGACGCGCCGGAGATCGGTCCGCCGAACATCGCGTCGAGCCCGATCGTCCCGCCAATCGCGATGGCGGCCGCCTCGCCGACCGCGCGCGTATCGGTGGCGACGGCCATGATCACGAACATCAGGAAGAAGCTCAGCACGAGCTCCCAGAGAAACGACTGCGCCTGCGAGCCGGACGGCAGCGTGGCGCCGACGTGGGCGACGTTGCCGAGCGAGCCGCGCAGGAGCGCCGCCGCGGCGATCGCGCCGGCGAGCTGGGCGCACCAGTAGCCACCGGCTCGCGGCCACGGAAAGTGGCGGCTGAGCGCGAACGCGAAGGTGACCGCGCCGTTGAAGTGCGCGCCCGAGATGTGCCCGACGGCGTAGATCATCGCCATGATCACGAGCCCGAAGGTGAACGCGACGCCGACGTGGCCGAGCGCGTGCGTCTTGGCGTCGACCATCACCGCGCCGGCGCCCGCAAAGACGAGCGCGAAGGTGCCGACGAACTCGGCCGCGAGCAGGCGAGCGAGCGGCACGCTCAGTCGGGGAGCAGCTCGGCGATCAGCGTTTGGGCACGCGCGTCGATCTCGTCGCGGATCCGCCGGACCGTCTCGAGATCCTTGCCGTCGGGGTCCTCGAGCTCCCAGTCCTCGTAGCGCTTGCCGGGAAAGATCGGGCAGGCGTCCCCGCAGCCCATCGTGATCACGACGTCGGCGGCCCGGACGACCTCGTCGGTCAACGGCTTCGGGAACTCCTCGCCCATGTCGACACCGACCTCTTCCATCGCCTCGACCGCCGCCGGGTTGATTTCGTCGGCGGGCGTCGAGCCTGCCGAGCGGACGTTGATGCGACCCTCGGAGCGGAGCTTGACCAGCCCCGCGGCCATCTGGCTGCGGCCGGCGTTGTGCGTGCAGACGAACAGCACCTCCGGCTGCTCCTTCGTGAGCTTCCCTTCGGCTTGAGCAAGCGCCTTCAGCCGCTCCCGCGCGAACCGGTGCGCAAGCACGGGGACGAAGACGTTGATCCGCGCGTCGCCGAGCAGATCCTGCGACTCCGCCATGTAGCGGGCGATCGTCTCGCGCGAGAAGACGCCCTCGAACTCGTCGGCAAGGCGGGCGGCGGCCTGGTCGATGTGGTGCTGCGTCACCGGATCGATTGCCTGCGGCATGTGGGCCTCCCTCGCGATATCGATGCTGATCGATGTGTTGCCGATGATGACGCGGTCATCGATGTCTGTCAATATCAAAGGCGTGCAGCCGATCGCGACCGTCGCCGCCTCCTGCCCCCCGCTCCTGCAGGAGCCGCTCGCAGCCGGGGACGCGGAGCAGCTCGCCGCCGTTCTGAAGGCCGTTGCAGATCCCGCCCGCCTGCGCCTCCTGAGCCTGATCCAGGCCCAACCGGGCCACGAGGCATGCGTCTGCCACCTGACCGGGCCGCTCGGGCTCAGCCAGCCGACCGTCAGCCATCACCTGAAGGTCCTGCTCCAGGCAGGACTGGTCGAACGGGAGCAGCGCGGCAGCTGGGCCTTCTTCCGCGTCCGCGAGGAACCGCTGGCCGCGCTGCGCGAGCTCCTCGCCTAGCCGCAGATGATGGTTCTTGGGTCGGTTCGAGTGGCCGGCGGAGCCGGGCTTCGCCCGGCGTGAGCCTCGCTTCGAAAAGAACAGTCGCGTTAAGCCGACCTCGGCCGGCTCCTGACCCCCAGAGCTGAGTCTCCGTGGTCGAGGAACGGTGGAACCAGGGGTTCCCCCGTTCTACTCGAGGCGATACATCGGCACGAGGCTCTTCTCGCCCTCGGTCTCGATGCGCGCCACGACCTCGACGTACGGCTCCAGGCCCGAGCCGTGCAGCTTCGACTTCAGCAGCTCGTCCACCTGGTAGATCCCGGCCGAGTTGTTCATCTTGATCTCGACCGAGACCGGGCGGTCCTTGCCCTCGGAGATGATCACCTCGTCGATCGCCGCCGCCGAGATCGAGTGGATCGAGACCACGCCTCGCTCGAAGGGGATTCGCGAGCGGCCCTCCTCGATGTCGAGCGCGTCGGCGACGCGGACGACGCCGGCCTCGAGGGTCAGCGGGCGGCCCGACTCACGGTGGCTCGTGATCGCCTGCAGGACCTCGGACACGACAACGGTCAGCTCGGGCTCCTCGTAGATCCCGGCGAGCAGCTGGCGCGACTTCGGCTCGGCGAGGAACAGGCTCCAGTCCTCGTGCCGGTCGCGGTGGACGGCCATGCCGACGCAGTGGAGCAGCGCGCCGAGCAGCACGACCACCTCGGCGTCCTCCTGCTTCATGTCGTAGTCCGCGACCATCGCCGGCTCGACGCCCCGCTTGGCGAGGATCCGCAGCAGCCGCAGCGCGATGTTGGCCACGATCTGGATGTGCACCCAGGAGTGGTCGTTGATCCCGAGCCGCTTGACCGCGTTCACGTTGGCGACGTGCCACCAGGCCTTGAGCTCGTCGTCGGCGTTGACGCGCTCGAGGATCGCGCGCAGCTTGCGGCTGCGCTGGGCCGGCACCTTGATCCGCATCTGCGCGGTCGCCTCGGCCGGCGTCAGGCGAGCTTCGCGTTCCGCCTCTTCGGAGGCCGGCTCGTCGATTCGCTCGCGGAGCTCTTTGTCGAGCTGCGACAAGGCGACCCGAGCGTACTACGATTCCGGACATGCGCACGATGGGCGACGTCCACGAGTCGGGCTGCTGCTCGGTCGCGGCCTGCGCTGAGATCCTCGGCGCGAAGTGGACCGCCGTGCTCGTCCACGATCTCTCGGAGGGGCCGCGCCGCTTCACCGAGCTCGAGCACTCCTGCTCGGGGATCAGCCCGCGGACGCTCTCGGAGCGGCTGCGCGCGCTCGAGCACGAGGAGATCGTCGTCCGCCGCAGCTACCCCGAGTCGCCGCCTCGCGTCGAGTACGAGCTGACCGACAAGGGCGAGGCGCTGCTGCCGATCATCGAGGAGATGCGCCGCTTCGGGCACGTCTGGCTCGAGGTCGGCGAGCCGCTCGCGGTCTAGAGGCTCGCCAGGCTCTTGTAAAGCGCTTTCGCGGTCTCGATCCCGAGCGGCAGGTACTCGGCCAGCAGGCGCTCGTTGGGCGAGTGGATGTTGCTCTCGGGCGTGGCGAAGCCGGTGACGATCGTCGGGATGCCCTTGTCGACGAGCGCAGGGACGATCGGCAGCGTGCCGCCCGAGCGGACGAGCAGCGGGCGGCGGCCCATGACTCGCTCGAAGGCCTCCTGGGCGCGTTGCACTGCGGGTGCGTCGGGCGGGACGAGGCCGGCGGCGGCCGACGAGAGACGCGTCAGCTCCAGCTCGGCGCCGGCGGGAGCCGCCTCGCGCAGGAGCTGCTCGACCGCGGCCGCGATCGTCTCGACGTCCTGGCCCGGTGCGAGCCGGATCGAGAGGTTCGCGTCCGCCTCGACCGGGAGCACCGTCTTCTGCAGGACTGGCGAGCCGCCGGCGATGCCGTTCACGTCGAGCGCGGGCTCGGCCGTCGTGCGCAGGTAGAACTCGTCGGCGGCCCCGGGGTCGGTGGGCTGCGCCCCGGCTTCGGCCAGCATCTCGGCGCCCGAGACGAGCTCGGCCCACGCCGCGCGCTCCTCGTCAGTCGGCTCGGCGATCCCCTGGCGCAGCGGCTCCGGCAGGCGGCCGTTCTCGGCGCGGACCGCCGCCAGAGTCTCGTTCAGGGCGTGCAGCGCGTTCAGCGCGGCGCCGCCGAAGAGGCCCGAGTGCAGGTCGCGCCCGCCGGTGCGGACGGTCAGGTGGAAGTAGACGAGCCCGCGTGTCGCGACGGCGAACTCGGGCACGCCGCGCCTGGTCATGCCGCTGTCGAAGATGAGCGCGGCGTCCGCGCCGCGCTCGTCGGCCGCGAGGAAGTCGACGATCTGGTGGCCACCGGTCTCCTCCTCAGCGTCGCACGCGAAGCGAACGTTCACCGGCAGCTCGCCGGCCGCGTGCAGCTCGGCCGCGGCCCTGGCGAGCATGTAGAGCTGGCCCTTGTCGTCGGCGACGCCGCGCGCGTAGAGCCAGCCGTCGCGCTCCTCGAGCGTGAACGGATCGGACTCCCAGAGCTCGAGCGGGTCCGGCGGCTGGACGTCGACGTGGCCGTAGACCAAGACGGTTGTCACCGGGGTCTGACCCCGTCTTTGACCGCTGGAAGCGGGCAGCTCGCCGACGATCAGCGGCTGCGTCTCGGTCGGGACGACCTCGGCCGACCCGCCGGCGCCGCGCACGAAGCCGGCCAGCCACCCTGCTGCGCGTCCGACGTCCTCTGCCCGCGCCGGGTCGGCGCTGACGCTCGGAATCGCGATCAGCTCGGCAAGCTCGTCGAACCAGGCCTCTGGCACGACGCGCGAGTCTAAGCGGCAGCGCTACGCGACGTCTTTGAGAGCGACCGCGTCCGCGAGGGCGCGCAGCTTCTTCAGGCTCTGGTTCTCGATCTGCCGGATCCGCTCGCGGGTGACGTTGAACGCGCGGCCGACCTCGTCGAGCGTGCACGGGTGCTCACCGTTGAGCCCGTAGCGCAACTCGAGCACACGCCGCTCGCGCAGACTCAGCGTCGCGAGCACGCGTATCAGGGTCGCCTTGCGCAGCTCGACCTCGGCGGCGTCCTCGGGCAGCGGCTCGCTCTCGTCGGTGAGGAAGTGCCCGAACTCCGACTCCTCCTCGTCGCCGACCGGCTTCTCGAGCGAGACCGGCGCCTGCGAGCTGCGCCGGATCTGCTCGACCTCCTCGGGCGTCAGCTCGACGTCGCGCCCGATCTCGGCGGCGGTCGGCTCGCGCCCGAGCTCGGCGCGCAGCTTGCGCTCGGAGCGGACGATCTTGTTCAGCTTCTCGACGATGTGCACCGGCATCCGGATGGTGCGAGCCTTGTCCGCGAGCGCGCGGGCGACGGCCTGCCGGATCCACCAGGTCGCGTAGGTCGAGAACTTGAACCCGCGGCGGTGGTCGAACTTCTCGGCCGCGCGCACGAGCCCGATCGTCCCCTCCTGGATGAGGTCGAGGAAGGGCAGGCCCTGGTTGCGGTAGCGCTTCGCGATCGACACCACCAGGCGCAGGTTGGCCTCGACCATCGCCTGCTTGGCCTGGTGCTCGCCGCGCTCGATCCGTTTGGCCAGCTCGACCTCCTGCGCGGCGGTCAGCAGGTCGACCTTGCCGATGTCCTTCAGGAACAGCTGCAGCGAGTCGGTGCTGACCTCGCGCACCTGCTCGACCGCGCGCTCCGGCTCCTCGGCGCCGTCGACGACGTCGATCTGAAGCTCCTCCAGCGCGTGGTAGACCTCGTCCACCTGCGCGGCGTCGAGCTCGAGCTCCGACAGCGCGAGCGCGATCTCCTCGGTGCTGAGCGAGCCGGCTTCACGCCCGCTCTCCAATAGACCCCGCGCCTCGTCGGTCTCGAGCACCTCGGCGATGCTCATCGGCTTGGCCCCTTCCCCCGGCTCCCTCACTTGAAGCTCCTCCCTGGGCTCGTGACGGTCCGCACCACCCCGTTGCGGATGCGGCACTCTCACACATGGCCCGGATGGACGCCATAGGCCGAACGGCTCATTTTTCGGTCAGCCGGTCCCAGCCATCCGCAGGGCGCCCATGTAGACGGCCGCCTGCCTGCCGAGGACCGAGCCCGGATCGGCGTCGTGCGCCCGCTGTAGCTCGTTGCGGGCCAGCTCGAGCCGGTCGGACCAGAGCAGGAGGACGCCGAGGTGGAAGCGCACCGTCTGGGCCTGCGGGAAGACGCGGACGAGCGGGCCGAGCCGGCCGAACGCGAGCGACGGGTCAGCTTTGTCGAAGAGCCCGACCGCCGCGGCGACGCGGGCGTCCGGGTCGTTCGGAGCCTCGCGTGCAGCGGCGGCGAACTCGCGCTCGGCCGAGCGCGGGTGGTAGAGACGCTGCAGTGCGACGCCGTAGAGGATCTTCGCGCGGGCTCCGCCGCGGGCGGCGCGGCGCCGCAGGAGCGCGAGCTGCGCGGGGGGCGAGAGCCCGCTCAGCCCGCGCGGCTCCGGGAACGACGGGACGAAGACGGGCAGCCAGGGCGCGAACCTCGGGTGGAGGAGATTGGATGCGTAGACGGCGTAGTAGGTGTCGGGCTGGAGACGGGCCGCCGCGCGCCAGGCGGTAAGCGCATCGGCGTCCTCGCGGGACCAGTAGAGCGCGGAGCCGAGGTTCAGCGCCGCGAGAGAGCTGTGCGGATGCTCCGAGGCGAGCGTCCGGAGGCGCTCCAGCGTTCCGGAGGGCCAGGCGGCGAAGGCGGCGCCGATCTCGGCCTCCAGCGAGCGGTAGCGGGCGAAGATCTGGCCGGCCTGCTGCGGGTGGCGCGCCTGGTACAGCCGCAGCGCCCGGCGGAGGGCCCGCGCCTCCGGGTCGGTCCGAACGCCCAGGTCGAGCGCCAGCGACGGCGGGCCCGTCCGCGGCTTCACCGACGGGACGTCGCTCCGGGTAGCCAGCACCCCGGCCACGACGGCGCCGGAAGCGATCAGCGCGGCGAGCGCGACGATCAGGATGACGCGTCCCCGGGGGGTCACGCTACGACCTTAGCGGCGCTCCGCGAGCCTGCTGCCTCGCTATACAATCGAAAGCGATGTCTTCCTACCGCGAGCTGCTCCGAGCCGTCAGGACCGAGGTCGAAGAGGCAGACGCCGCCGGTGTCCAGCGCCTCGTGGACGAGGGAGCCGCGCTCGTCGACGTGCGCGAGCGGGATGAGTGGGAACAGGGCCGGATTCCCGGCGCCGTGCACGTTCCGCGCGGAAACCTGGAGTCGCGGATCGAGCAGGCCGTCGCGGACCGCTCGCGCCCGGTCGTGCTCTACTGCGCCGTCGGCAACCGCTCGGCATTCGCGGCGAAGACGCTGACGGAGCTCGGCTACGAGCGCCCGGTCTCGCTGGCCGGCGGCTACACGGACTGGCAGCGCAACGGCTTCCCGACCGAGTTGCCGCGGACCCTCGGCCCCGCGCGCCAGACGCGCTACAGCCGCCACCTGCTGATCCCGGAGGTCGGCGAAGAGGGGCAGCTGCGGCTGCTCGACTCGCGGATCCTGCTGGTCGGCGCGGGCGGACTGGGCTCTCCCGCCTCGCTCTACCTGGCGGCGGCCGGAATCGGCAGGCTGGGGATCGTCGACGCGGACGTCGTCGACGAGACGAACCTCCAGCGCCAGATCGCCCACTCGACCGACTCGCTCGGCGAGCCGAAGACCGACTCGGCGCGCCGGCGGATCGAGAGCCTCAACCCGGACGTCGAGGTCGTGCCGTTCCGCGAGCGGCTGACCTCCGAGAACGTCGAGCGGATCCTCGAGCCCGGCTGGGACGTGATCGTCGACGGCGCCGACAACTTCCCCACCCGCTACCTCGTCAACGACGCTTCCGTCTGGCACGACATCCCGGTCGTGCACGGCTCGATCTTCCGCTTCGAGGGCCAGGTCACGGTCTTCAAGCCCGGCTCGGGGCCGTGCTACCGGTGCCTGTTCCCGCAGCCCCCGCCTCCGGACATGGCTCCGAGCTGTGCCGAGGGCGGCGTGCTCGGCGTCCTGCCCGGTGTGATCGGCTCGATCCAGGCCGCGGAGGCGCTCAAGCTCGCGCTCGGGATCGGCGAGCCGTTCGTCGGGCGGCTGCTGCTCTACGACGCGCTCTCGGGCGAGTTCGACGAGATGAAGCTGCGCCGCGACCCGGCCTGCCCGGTCTGTGGCGAGTCGCCGACGATCACGGACTACGTCGACTACGTCGAGTTCTGCTCCGGGGTGGGACATTGAGCCGCGTGCGGATCCCGCCGACACTGCGCCCCGAGACCGCCGGCGAGCGCGAGGTCGAGGCGAGCGGCCGCACCGTCCGCGAGCTGCTCGACGACCTGATGGGCCGCTTCCCGGCCCTGCGCGGCCGGCTGCTCGAGGACGACGAGCTGGCGCCGTTCGTGAACGTCTACGTCGAGGGCGAGGACGTCCGCACCAGGGACGGCCTGGACACGCCTGTGGATGAAAAGTCACACATCATTTTGCTTCCGGCCATGGCCGGAGGGGCCACGGCCGGGGTCAGACCCCGGACCGGTCCGAAGCGGACATGACGCACGCGGCCCCGGCCGCCAGCCTCCTCGATCTCGTAGGAAACACCCCGCTCGTCGAGCTGCCGCACCTCTCGCCGAAGCCGGAGGTCAGGCTCTACGCGAAGCTCGAGGGCCAGAACCCGACCGGCTCGATCAAGGACCGCGTCGCGCTGGCGATGGTCGAAGCGGCGGACCTCGAGCCCGGTCAGGAGCTGCTGGAGCCGACGAGCGGCAATACGGGCATCTCGCTCGCCCTCGTCGCGCGGCTCAAGGGCCACCGCGTCACCTGCGTGATGCCCGAGAACGTCACCGAGGAGCGCCGCCGCCTGCTGCGGCTCTACGGTGCCGAGATCATCGAGAGCCCCGGCGGCGAGGGCTCGAACGGCGCCGTCCGCCTGGCGCTCGAGCTGGCCGAGCGCGCGCCGCGCTACCGGATGCTCTTCCAGTACGCGAACGAGGCCAACCCGCGCGCCCATTACGAGGGAACGGGCGAAGAGATCGCGGAGGCGCTCGACCGGGTCGACGTGCTCGTCGCGGGCCTCGGCACCGGCGGCACGCTGATGGGCGCCGGCGCCCGGCTGCGCGAGAGCTTCCCTGAGATCACCGTCGCCGCAGCCGAGCCGCTCCCAGGTGACCCGGTGATGGGCCTGCGCTCGCTCGAGGACGGCTACGTGCCGCCGATCCTCGACGTCTCGAAGCTGGACCGCAAGCTGCTCGTCTCCAACGCCGAGGCGGTGGCCGGCCTACGCGCGCTGCTCGAGCGCGAGGGCGTCTTTGCGGGCGTCTCCTCAGGCGCGGTCGTTCACGTCGCGCGCAAGCTCGCTGGCGAGCTCGACGAGGGCGTCGTCGTCGCCGTCCTCGCCGATGCCGGCTGGAAATACCTCTCGGCGCCCTTCTGGGAGACCGCCGACCCGGAGCGCCAGATGGAAGAGGCGCTCTGGTGGTGATCCCGCCCGAGATCCGCGCCGAGCTCGAGGAGCACGCGCAGGCCGAGGAGCCGAACGAGGCCTGCGGCCTGGTCGCCTTCCGCGACGGCACGGCCGAGCGCTACCTCGCCGCGCGCAACGCTGCAGCGAGCCCCTACCGCTTCGAGCTCGAGACCGACCCGCAGAACTGGTTCCTCGAGGACGAGGGCTACGAGCTCGCCGTCTTCCACTCGCACCTCTCGTCGCCGCCACGCCCCTCGCGCACGGACGTCGAGAACATCGGCCTCTGGGAAGGCCGGCCCTACCTGATCCTCTCGCTCGGCACGGGCGAGCTCGCCGCCTGGCGGATCACAGACGGCGAGATCGCCGAACTGTCGCTCGACTAGGTCGCCTTGAAGATGCCCTTCATGCCGAGCGCGGCATGGCCGGGCACGGTGCAGATGTAGGTGTACTTCTTGCCCTTCTTGAGCGTGACGCTCAGCGTCGCGCTCTTGCCCTTTCCGAGCAGCTTCGTCTTCTTGCCGGCGATCTTGAAGTCGTGCTTCGACGGGCCCTTGTTGGTCACGTGGAAGACAACCTTCCCGTGCGGCGCGCTCTTCCGCGAGAGCGTGAACTTGAAGTCCTTGGCGGTGACCTTGACCGAGGTCGCCGTGGAGGCGGTATGTCCCGCGTAGGCGACGACGGCGAAGACGGTGGCGGCGGCAGCGGCTGCGACCGCCAGCGAGACGATGCGCTTCATGACTCTCCTTAGTAGCTGACCCCGAACGCGGCTCACGATACCTCTTCGAGCCGACCCTCCCCCGGTTCCTCGGGGACCAGCTCGACCTCGAGCCGCTCGATCCGCGAGCCCTCGACCTCGAGCACCTCGAAGCGGCAGCCGTCGGCGGCGACCTCGTCGCCCGGCTCGGGCGCGCGTCCGAGCAGGCCGAAGACGAAGCCGCCGATGGTGTGGTAGTCCTCGATCGGGAGCGCGCGGCCGAACTGCTCGTTGAAGTCGTCGATCGGGAAGGTGCCGCCGATCCGCAGGCGACCGTCGGGAAGCTTCTCGACCGACTCGTCCGGGAGGTCGAACTCGTCCTCGATGTCGCCGACGATCTCCTCGAGCAGGTCTTCGAGCGTGACGATGCCCTCGAGCTCGCCGTACTCGTCGACGACGATCGCCATGTGCTGGTTCGTGCGCCGGAAGTCGGTCAGGAGCGCGGCCAAATCTTTCGTCTCGGGGACGATGTGGGCGGGGCGCAGGAGCTGCTGGAGCTGGACGCCCGCGATGCCGCGGTCGACGAGCGCCGAGAACAGGTCGCGCACGTGCAGGATGCCGACGATCTCGTCGAGCGACTCGCGGTAGACCGGGTAGCGCGTGTACGGGGAGTCGATCACGACCGCCAGGCACTCCTGCATCGGCATCTCCGCCGACAGGGCGGCGATGTTCGGCCTTGGCACCATCACCTCGCGCACCTCGGTGTCGGCAAAGTCGAACACCTTGTAGAGCATCTCCTCCTCGGCCTCCTCGATGATCCCCGTCTCCTCGGCCTCGGCCAGGATGCCCCGCAGCTCCTCCTCGCTGCGAACCGCCAGCCGGGCCGAGATCGGGCGAAAGCCGATCGGACGCAGGATCACGGTGGCCGAGCCCTGCAGCAACCACACGATCGGCCTGGCCATGCGACCCAGCAACGCCAATGGTCTGGCGATTCTCGCTGCGACCACCTCCGCCCGATCAAGCGCGATCACCCGCGGGACAAGCTCCCCAAGCACGACGTACAGGTACGTGGTCACGACCAGCGCCAGCACGATCGACACGCCGGTCGCGACAAGCGGGTCGAATATCCGCCGGAACGTCGGCTCACCCAGCGCGCCCAACCCGATCCCTAGCGCGCTGATCCCAACCTGCACTGTGCCGATCA
>DASPRN010000136.1:0-5785 GCA_035624425.1 Gaiellaceae bacterium | reverse complement strand
TCGAGGAGGAGGTACCACTGCGGGCTCCAGGTGTAGTTCTTGAGCCGCGCCGAGACGAGGTTCAGCTGCTTCGGGTTGAACATCGCCACCCACGGCGCCTGGTCGGTGACCGCGTGGTCGACCTGGGCCCAGATGTTGTTCGCCGCTGTCGGGTCGGTCACGCCGGTCGTGCTCGCCTGGTTCATCTGGGCCTGGATGCTCTTGTTGCAGAACGCGGCGATGTTCGGGCTGGAGTCCGAGTTCGGATGGAACGAGCTGCAGCCGAGGAGGATGTTGAGGAAATCCGACGCGGCCGGGTAGTCCTGGAACCAGTCGGAGAACGCGAACTCGACCTTGTTCTTCGAGTTCTGGATGAACGGGTACTGGATGCTGTTCGAGAGGAACTGCGGCTTCGCCTTCCAGCCGAGGCTGTTCAGCAGCGGGATGAAGTACTCGCCGAGCGCCTTGTCGGCCGGGGTCGTGTCCGTGTTGACCTTGATGGTGTCGCCCTTGGTGCCCGACTCCGAGACGAGCTGCTTCGCCTTGGCCAGGTCAGGCGCCGTCCACTTGCCCGAGCCGGGGTTCTTGGTGTACGGGCAGTACGGCACGTAGCCCGGGAACTGCGGCGGCAGCACCTGGCAGGTCGGGGTGTTCAGCTTCGGGCCGCCGTAGATCTTGACGAGCGCGTTGCGGTCGGTCGCGAAGTTGACGGCCTGGCGCGCCTTGAGGTTGTTGAACGGCGGGATGCGCGTGTTGAGCGCGAAGTAGTACGTCGCCGTCAGGGTCTGGATGTGCACCTGGTTCGCGTGCTTCGTGCTCAGCTCGTTCAACCGGTCGGCCGGGATCTGGTCCGAGTTGGCGAGGAAGTCCGCCTGGCCGTTCTCGACCTGCGTGACCTCGGACTCGACGCTGAGGCCGAACTTCTGCAGGATCACATCCGGGTTGCCGGCCGGCTGCGCCTCCGCCGACCACTGCTTGAAGTACGGGTTCCGGACGAGCTTCATCTCCTTGGTCGGCGCGTACTCGACCCACTTGTACGGGCCCGTGCCCGGGGGCGGGATGTTCAGGTTCTTGGCCGGCGTGCTCGCCGGGAGGATGAATGCGAACGGCAGCGCGAGCTGGTCGAGGAACTCCGCGTCGGGCCTCGCGAGGTGGAAGGTCACCGTGTTCCCGTTGACGACGATCCCCTTCGAAAGGTCGCAGGTCTTCGGCGTCTTCACGCACGCGTCGCCGCCCTCGATGGCGTTGTACCAGGTGCCCGCGTTCGGGCTGTCGCCGATCTTGAACAGGCGCTCGAACGTCGCCTTGACGTCGTTGCCGGTGAGCGTCTGGCCGTTGGAGAACTTGATCCCGGGGCGCAGCGTGAACTTCCAGGTCTTGCCGCCGTTCGTGGGCGCCGGGATCGAAGTGGCGAGATCCGGGACGAGCTTCGTGCCCTGCTTCCCGCCGGCATGCGCGAAGCCCACGAGCCCGTCGTGGGTGATGATCAGAAACTGCCACTCCTGCAGCGTGTAGTTGACCTGCGGGTCCGGCGAGCCGGACGGCGCCGCGTTGGCCAACGTGATCAGCGTGCCACCTTTGTTTCCGGTCGGCTGGGAGGCGCTCTTCTTCTTGCCACCGCAGCCTGCGGCGAGGGCCACCAGAACGAGGACCGCCGCCGGGAACAACACCAGACGCTTCACGACAACTCCCTCCGTCGGGACTGAGCGAACGCTCGGAGATACGGACGCCGAGCGGCGCTCGGATGTTAGAGGGAGTCGGGCCTACGCTGCGGCAGTCTGCAGCTCGCGCAGGGCTGCGAGCCGGGCGAGGGCCTGGCCCTCGAGCTGGCGGACCCGTTCGCGGGTCAGGTCGAGCTCGTGCCCGATCGCCTCGAGCGTCCAGGGCTCGCCCTCGAAGCCGAACCGCAGCTCGAGGATCCGCCGCTCGCGCTCGGGCAGCGCGTCGAGCGCCCGCCGCACGCCCTGGCGGCGGAGCGACTCCTCGGCCTCGTCGAACGGATCTGCAGCCTCGCGGTCTGCAAACAGGTCGCCGAGCTCGCCCTCGTCGTCCGCGCCGACGGTCTGGTTCAGCGAGACCGACGCCTGCGCGGCGCCGAGCGCCTCGTCGACGTGCTGGATCGGAAGACCGGTCGCCTCGGCGAGCTCCTCCTTCGTCGCCTCGCGGCCGAGCTCGACCTCGAGCCGGCGCGCGGCGCGGCCGAGCTTCTGCTGCCGCTCGACCACGTGGACGGGCACGCGGATGGTGCGCGCGTGGTTCGCGACCGCGCGCTGCACCGACTGGCGAATCCACCAGGTCGCGTACGTGGAGAACTTGTAGCCGCGGCGCCAGTCGAACTTCTCGACCGCGCGGTTCAGCCCGAGCGTGCCCTCCTGGATCAGGTCGAGGAAGGGAACGCCGAGGCCGCGGTAGCCCTTGGCGATCGAGACGACCAGCCGCAGGTTCGACTCGATCATCCGCCGCTTCGCGGTCAGGTCGCCGCGCTCGATCGCCTTCGCGAGCATGACCTCCTCCGCCGCGGTCAGCAGCTTGTGGCGGCCGATGTCGGCCAGGAAGAGCTGCAGGCTGTCGGCGGCGCCGACCAGCGCCTGTGCCTCGCGCTCGGTCGCGGGCTCCGGCTCGGGCTTCTTTTCCGCGTGCGCCTCGTCGCCGTCGGGCTCGGAACCAGCCTCACGCACCTCGAGGCCGGTGGCCTCGAGCTCACGCGTCAGCGCCTCGACCTCGTCCTCCGCGAGATCCTGCTCGAGCGCGAACGCCTCGATCTCGGACGGCTCGACGAAGCCGCGCTCCTCCGCGCCCTCGAGCAGGACGCGCGCGGGCTCGGTTTCGAGCAGCTCTTGAAGCTGGCTCTGGGTCACCTTCTCCTCTTCGGTCTTAGACGACGGACGTTCTTGGGTCTTTCTCACTGTATGGCCATTCTCCTCGCCTGAACAGGGGGTAGCAACCGCTTCCCAGGCTCGATCGTCACAACGGTGTCCTCGGTTCTGCTATTCCGCGACTGCGGCCTCTTTGGTTTGCGCACGCGCAGGGAAGTCGAACTCGACTTTCCCGTCATCCTTCAAGACGAGCCGGGCGCGAAAAGGTTTGCCGGCGCGCGAGCGGAAACCGGAGATGACCTCTTTGGTCTTGCCCTCTTCGAGGAGCTGGCGGGCGATCTCGGGGGTGAGCGTGCGGCCCGCGACGCGCTTCCAGATGACGAAGCCACAGCCGGTCTCCTCGCGGCTCTTCCAGCTGGTGCAGCCGTAGGCCTTCGAGTTCTCCTTGATGATCTCGCCGGTCTCGGCGCCGCAGCGCGGGCACGGCCCGAGCTCGACCCGCTCCGGGCGGAGCTTCTCCTTGTCGAGCGCGGCGATCTGCTCGACCGTCGCGCGGGTGAAATCGGCGATGTCGCCGATGAACTTCTTGCGGTCGTCGCTGCCGTGCTCGATGTCGGTCAGGCGCTTCTCCCAGTCGCCCGTCAGCTCCGGCGAGGTGAGTGGGTGCTCCTCGAGCATCGTGATCACCTGGAGGCCCTTCGGCGTCGGCTGCAGGTCCTTGGCGACCCGCTCGATGTACTCGCGCCGGATCAGGGTCTCGATCGTCTCGGCGCGGGTGGCCGGGGTGCCGAGGCCGCTCTCCTTCATCGCCTCGCGGAGCTCCTCGTCGTCGATCAGCTTGCCCGCGGTCTCCATGGCGGAGAGCAGCGTCGCCTCGGTGTAGCGAGGCGGCGGCTTCGTCTCCTTGGCCTCGACCTCGGCCGCGGTGCACTTGACCGTCTGGCCCTGCTGCAGCTCGGGCAGCTCGGCGCTCTCGTTCTCGGCGTCCTCGTCCTGCCGCGCCGCCTGCTGGTCGGCCTCGGAGAGCAGGCCGTAGACGCCGCGCCAACCGGCCTCGAGCGTGACCTTGCCGCGGGTGCGGAAGCGCTCCTCCTCGACGAGCGTCACGACCGTCGTCCGCGCGTAGCGCGCCGGCGGATGGAACACCGCGAGGAAGCGGCGGGCGACCAGGTCGAAGATGCGCCGCTCGTCGGGCGAGAAGCGCTCGACCTCGTGCTCGACGTCGGTCGGGACGATCGCGTGGTGGTCGTCGACCTTCGAGTCGTTCACGACCCGCGCGAGCGGCAGCTGGTCGAGGGCCAGCACGTAGCGCGCGGCGGCCGCGTACTCGCCGACCGGCTCGAGCGTCGCGGCGGTCGGCTTCAGCTGCGGGACGAGGTCGCCGGAGAGCCAGCGGGAGCTCGTGCGCGGGTAGGTGATCGCCTTTTTGTCCTCGTAGAGCGACTGCGCGGCCTGGAGCGTGCGGCGCGCCGAGAAGCCGAAGCGACGGTTCGCGTCGCGCTGGAGCGAGGTCAGGTCGTAGAGGAGCGGCGCGCGCTCGGACTGCTCCTTGCGCTCGACCGACTCGACGACACCGTCCTTGCCGGAGACCTTGGCCGCGATCTCCTCGGCGCGCTTGGCGTCCTTGAGCCTCGTCTCGTCCCCTTCGAACCAGAGCCCTTCGTATCGCGGGTCGAACTGCGCGTGGACGAGCCAGTAGGGCTCGGGGACGAACGCCTGGATCTCGCGCTCGCGCTTGACCATCAGCGCCAGCGTCGGGGTCTGGACGCGGCCGAGCGAGACGACGCCGCCGACCCAGGCGCGACCGCGGATCGTCGCTGCCCGCGTCGCGTTCATGCCGACGAGCCAGTCGGCCTCGGAGCGAGAGCGCGCGGCCGCCTCCAGCTGGCGCAGCTCCTCGCCGGGGCGCAGCTGCTCGAAGCCCTCGCGGATCGCCTGCTTGGTCATCGAGCTGATCCAGAGGCGCTCGACGGGCTTGTCGACGCCGGAGGTCTCGTAGATGTACGCGAAGATCAGCTCGCCCTCGCGGCCGGCGTCGCAGGCGTTCACGACGCGGTCGACGTCGTCGCGCTGGAGCAGCTTGTGGATCGCCTTCAACTGCTTCGCGGTCTTCTTGTCGCGCGGCTGCAGCCGGAACTCCTCCGGGACGATCGGCAGGTCGTCCATCCGCCACTTCTTGAACTTCTCGTCGTACTCCTCCGGCTGGACGAGCTCGACGAGGTGGCCGACGGCGAACGTCACGATCGTGTCGTCGGATTCGTAGTAGGTGTCGTTGTTCTCGAAGCTTCCGGGCAGCGCTTCGACCAGATCGCGCGCGACGGACGGCTTCTCGGCGATTACGAGCGTCTTCATCGAAATCACCTTAGCGAGTGGGACGAGGGAGAGAAATGTGACGATTGGCTGGCATGGTGTCGCCTCTCTATCTGTTCGTCGGCCTCGTCAGCTGGCCGGTCGTGAAGGGGGTCTATCGTCTTCGCGCTCGCGGCCTCGAACACCTTCCCGAGGGAGGTTTCGTCCTCGCGGCCAACCACGTCTCGAACTTCGATCCCTGGCCGATCGGGACGCCGCTCCTGCCTCGGCGCCAGCTGCGGTTCATGGCCAAGTCGGAGCTGTTCAACCCCCTGCTGGCGCCGATCCTGCGGGCGGGCGGGGCCTTCCGGGTGCGCCGCGGCCAGGGCGACGTCGAGGCGATCCGGACCGCGGTCGACCTGGTCGAGAGCGGTGAGATCGTGGTCATGTTCCCGGAGGGCACCAGGCGGGACAAGGGCCTGTTCAAGCGGCGCGCCCCCCGACCGCATACGGGCGCGGCCCGGATCGCCCTGACCGCGAACGCGCCGCTCGTGCCCGCCGCGATCGGCGGCACCGACCGGCTGCTCAGGCTTGGCCCCCTGCGGGTCGCCTACGGCGAGCCGCTCGATCTCTCCGAGTACCGGGGGCTCGACCAAAAGCACGCCGCCGAGCTGGCGACGGAGCGGCTGATGGCGCGGATC
>DASPRN010000135.1:0-12402 GCA_035624425.1 Gaiellaceae bacterium | reverse complement strand
CCTTCTCCCACGCGCTCAACGGTGTCTTTCTCTTCGGGATGGCCGCTGCCCTGGTGCCGTTCGCGCTCTCCTGGTTCCTGAAGGAGGTGCCGCTGCGGACGACGCTCGCCCCGAGCGCCGAGCTCGAGGCCGAGGAGGCGGTCGCCGGGGCGACGCCGGACGAGCGGACGCTGACCGCCGCGCCCGGCAGCCGCTGATTACGATCGGCGCCGTGGCCTACGACGAAGACTTCGCCGAGCGCATTCGCGCGCTGCTGGGAAGCGAGCCGAACGTGACCGAGAAGAAGATGTCGGCGGGCTCTCCTTCCTGATCGGCGGCAACATGGCGTCGCGGCGAGCGGCCAGGGCGGCCTGCTCGTGCGGGTGGACCCCGAGGACTCGGACGAGCTGGTCGCCTCGACCCCCGCCGCGCTGATGGAGATGGGCGGCCGCTCGATGCGCGGCTGGCTGCGGGTGGACTCGGCCGACGTCGCGTCCGACGGCGACCTGGCCGCCTGGGTCGACCGCGGCACGACCTACGCCCGCTCGCTGCCCGCGAAGGGCTGAGCCGGCGACCATCGCCCCAAGCCTCCGCCGGTCAGTACGATCGCCGGATGAGCCCGGTCAGGCCAACGGTGCAGGTGGTCGGCCGGCGGATGGACGCCGAGCACTACAGGATTCGCGACTTCCTCACACGCACGGCGCAGCCCTACGAGTGGTACGAGGCGGGATCGGCCGACGCGGACCAGCTGTTGGAGAACCTCGGTCTCGTCGATCCGGCGCTGCCGCTCCTCGTCGACGGGGAGCGGACGTTCCAGCCGGCGACGGTCGATTCCCTTGTCACCGCATGGGGCGGCCGCCAGCCGGTGAAACGGCAGCACTACGACTTCGTCGTGATCGGCGCCGGGCCCGCGGGCCTGGCCGCCGCCGTCTACGCCGCTTCGGATGGCCTCTCGACGCTCGTCTGCGACAGCGACGTGCCCGGCGGGCAGGCGTCCTACGCGACGAGGATCGAGAACTTCTTCGGGTTCCCGGAGGGAATCGGCGGCGCCGAGCTCGCGCGGCTGGCCGGCCGGCAAGCTGAGAAGTTCGGCGCCGAGCTCATGCTCATGCGTGGCGTCCGCGGCAGCCGGTTCACGGGCCGCTACGACGAGCCGGCGCAGCTGATCCTCGAGGACGACTCCGAGGTGACCGCGTCGGTCGTTCTCGCCGCTCCCGGCATGGACTGGACGCGGATCCAGCTAGACGGCATCGACGACCTGATCGGCCACGGCGTCTACTACGGAGCGGGACGCAGCGAGGCCGCGCAGTGCGCGGGCCAGAGCGTCGTGGTGGTCGGGGCGGGCAACTCCGCCGGCCAGTCCGTCCTCAACTTCGCGAACCAGACGGCGAAGGTGACGATGCTCGTCCGCGGCGACAGCCTCGCCAAGAGCATGTCCGCCTACCTGATCGAGCGGATCGAGCAGCACCCGCTGATCGAGGTCCACCTCGAGACCGAGCTGACGGCGCTTCACACGGAAGGAGGCCGGCTCACCGCCGTGACCTTCGCCGACTCGGCCGGGCGGGCCGAGACGCGCGAGCTCGGCTCGGTCTTCCTCTGCATCGGCGGGCGCCCGCACACGTCGTGGTGCTCGCGGGAGCACGTCATGACCGATTCCCGTGGGTTCATCCTCACGGGCCAGGACCTCGCGGCGGACGGCGTGTTCCCCGATTGCTGGCCGCTCGAGCGCGATCCGCTTCCACTCGAGACCAGTCGAGTCGGGCTCTTCGCCGCCGGCGACGTGCGGCACGGCTCGATCAAACGCGTCGCCGCCGCGGTCGGAGAGGGGTCGATGGTGGCGTCGCTGATCTTCAGCCGCCTTGCCGAGCTCGGTGTCACCTACTGAGGCAGCCGCGGCTCTCGGGCACGCGCGCGAGCGAACCCAGGCCCTGCTCGCGCCGCTCTCGGACGAACAGCTCACGCACCAGTACTCGCCGCTCCTGTCGCCGCTCGTCTGGGATCTCGCGCACATCGGGTACTTCGAGGAGCTCTGGCTGCTGCAGCGCGCCGCCGGCCGGGAGCCGATCTCGCCCTCGTACGACGACCTGTACGACTCGTTCGCCCACGCGCGCGCCGAGCGCGGCGGGCTTCCGATCCTCTCGCCGGAGCCGGCCCGCGCCTACGTGAGCGAGGTGCGCGAGGCCGTCCTCGGGCTGCTCGCCGAGCTTCCGCCCGACCGCGTCGCGATGGTCGCCCAGCACGAGCTCCAGCACGGCGAGACGATCGCCCAGACCCTCGAGCTCGCCGGCCTGCCGCTGCCGTCGCCCGAAGGGCCGCCCGCCGTCGAGGCGTCCGGCGACGTTCTCGTCGCCGCCGGCGAGTTCGTCCTCGGCTGCGACGACCCCTGCGCCTACGACAACGAGCGGCTTCCGCACGCCGTCGAGCTGCCGGCCTTCCGGATCGACCGGGCTCTCGTGACGAACGCCGAGTACGCGGAGTTCGTCGCCGCCGAAGGGGCGGAGCGGCCGCCGCACCGGAGCCGCAACGGCGAGCCGGCTCCGCGCGAGCCCGTCCTGCACGTCTCGTTCGACGAGGCCGACGCGTATGCCCGCTGGGCCGGGAAGCGCCTCCCGACCGAGCCCGAGTGGGAGAAGGCCGTGAAGATCGCCGGCGACGAGCTCGAGCACGCCCGCGGCGCGGCCTGGCAGTGGACGTCCTCCTTCTTCGGCGGCTACCCGGGCTTCCGCGCCTTTCCGTATGCGGAGTACTCGGAGGCCTTCTTCGGCGAGGGCCACCGCGTTCTCCGGGGCGGGTCGTGGGTTACCGATCCGCTCGTTGCCCGGCCGACCTTTCGCAACTGGGATCTCCCACAGCGGCGACAGATCTTCTCCGGGATCCGGTGCGCCTCTGATGCCTGAGTCTCTGACCGGTCCGGATCTCTACGAGGAGACGCGCCGGAGCCTCGACAGGGAGCCGAAGGAGCTGTCGCCGGTCTGGCTCTACGACGAGCGCGGCTCACGGCTCTACGAGGAGATCACGCGCCTTCCCGTCTACTACCTGCCGCGGGCCGAGGCGGAGATCCTCCGCTCGCACTCCGCCGAGATCGCCCGGCGCACGCAGGCGCGGACGCTCCTCGAGCTCGGGTCCGGGAAGGCGCGCAATACCCGGTTCCTGCTCGATGCGCTCGAAGAGCGAGGGACGCTCGAGCGCTTCGCGCCGGTCGACGTGAGCGCAGAGATGCTGCGTGCGACCGCCGGGGCGATCGCGGCTGCCTATCCGCGCATCGCCGTCGAGGAGATCATCGGCGACTTCGAGCGGCTGGGCGCGCTTCCGGGGCGCAGCCCGCGGCTGATCGCGCTCCTCGGAAGCACGATCGGGAACCTCTACCCCGAGCGGCGGGCGGAGCTTCTGGCGTCGCTCGCGGGCGAGCTGGGCGATCACGAGGCGCTCCTGCTCGGCCTCGACCTCGTGAAGGACGCCGCGCGCCTCGAGGCTGCGTACGACGACGACACGGGTGTGACGGAGGCGTTCGCCCGGAACGCGCTCACGGCGGTCAACCGCGAGCTCGACGCCACGTTCGACCAGCGCCGCTTCGTCTACGAGCCGCGCTGGGACCCCGAGCACGAGTGGATGGACATCGCCCTCCGCGCGGTCGAGGAGCATGCAGTCTCGGTGCCGCGCCTCGGGCTCGAGCTCGGGTTCGCGAGAGGCGAGCGCCTCAGGGTCGAGATCAGCGCGAAGTTCCGGCGCGAGGGCTTCGAGGCGGAGCTCGAACGGGCCGGCCTCGGCATCGCGTACTGGTGGACCGACTCGGCGCGCGACTTCGCCGTCGTCCTGGCGCGGCCCGAGGGTTAAGGTCGCTCGAGGAGAGGAGACGAAATGTCTGCGACCACGACTTGCACCCACCTCGACCAGATCGAGTTGACCGAGGTCCCGAAGACGATCGAGGGCTGCGAGGAGTGCCTCGAGATCGGAGGCACCTGGGTGCACCTCCGTATGTGCATGACCTGCGGCAAGATCGGCTGCTGCGACGACTCGCCGAACCGGCACGCGACCGCGCACTTCGGAGAGAGCGGCCATCCGATCATCCGCTCTGCCGAGCCCGGCGAGGACTGGAGCTGGTGCTACCTGGACGAGGTGTTCTTCGCAATCTGACAACCGCCGAGAGGAGACGCGATGTCAACCCAAGAGCGCGAGGGCATGACCTTCGGCCGGCGCTTTCACCGCTTCGTGCGTCCTGTTCCGAGGCTGCCGCGTCCGATCAACCCGGCGCTCCTCAAGCGCGAGGAAGAGAGCGCGGCGAACGTGCAGAATCGGATCGCGGACCGGATCACCGCGTTCTCCGGGTCGATGCTGTTCGTCTACGTCCACGTGCTCTGGTTCGCCTGCTGGATCGGCTTCGGCGTCGAGAAATACCCGTACGGCCTCCTGACGATGATCGTCTCACTCGAGGCGATCTTCCTCTCGACCTTCGTGCTGATCTCCCAGAACCGCGCGGACGCCAAGCGCCAGGTGATCGCCGACCAGCAGTGGACGACGGTGCAGGAGGAGGACAAGCAGAACGTCGAGCTGCTCGACCTGTCGCGCCAGATCCTGGCGCTCACCGAGGAGGTCCACTCCGCCTTCAAGGACGGCGGCGGCGCCAGGCGTTCCTCGTAGACCGCAACGCGGTCGACAAACGCCGCCACAGTGTGAGAGGGTCCGCCCGGCCGATGCTCACGCACGCAGGAACCGGGCGACGAATGCTGGCGGATGCGCTTCCGCCCTGGTGGCTGCTACTGATCACCGGAATCGGCTGGACCCTGGTCGCGCTGATCCTGCTCCGCTTCGACTACACCTCGGTGTCCTCGATCTCGCTGCTGTTCGGCTTCGTCGCGCTCGCCGCCGGCTTCATGGAGATCGGCATGATCTTCCTGGCCGCCGGCTGGTGGAAGCTGCTGAATGCGATCCTGGCGTTCGTCTTCATCGCCGCCGGCGTGGTTGCGTTCATCCACCCGGGGGACACGTTCGTGGCGCTCGCAGCGATCTTCAGCTTCTTCCTGATCTTCTCGGGGACCTTCGACCTGATCACCGCGATCTCCGCGCGGCACGAGATCGAGGTCTGGTGGCTGCAGCTGATCGGGGGGATCATCGAGATCGCGCTCGGGTTCTGGGCGGCCGGCTACTACGGGCGGAGCGCGGTGCTGTTGATCGCCTGGGTGGCAGCGTGGGCGATCATCCGCGGGATCAGGGACATCGTGCTCGCGTTTCGCGTGCACGAGATCCAGCACGCAGCCAGCAGCTAGCGGCTAGAACAAGCCTGCGTAGGCGTTCAGGGCCGGCTGTCCTCCGAGGTGGGCGTAGAGCACGCGTGAGCCCGGCTCGATGCGCTTGGCGCGGACGAGATCGATCAGCGCCGCCATCGACTTCCCCTCGTACACCGGGTCGGTGAGCACGCCTTCGAGCCGTGCGCAGAGGCGGATCGCCTCGATCGTCTTCGCGTCCGGGATGCCGTACGTGCCGGCGTGCCACCCGTCGAGCAGCACGATCTCCTCGTCGGCCAGCTCGCGCCCGAGCCCGATCGCCTCGGCCGTGCTCCGCGCGATGCGCGCTATCTGGCTCCAGGTCTGCTCGACCGTCGCCGACCCGTCGATCCCGAGCACGCGGCGCGGCCGTCCCTGCGCGGCGAAGCCGGCCACCATCCCCGCCTGCGTCGAGCCGGTCACCGAGCAGACGACGATCGTGTCGAAGAAGACGGCGAGCTCGCGCTCCTGCTCTGCGACCTCCTCTGCCCAGCGCGCAAAGCCGAGCCCGCCCAGCGGGTGGTCCGATGCGCCGGCCGGGATCGCGTACGGCCTGCCGCCGCGCGCCTCCACGTCGGCGAGCGCCTGCTCCCAGCTCGGGCGGAAGCCGATGTCGAATCCCGCAGCGTCGAGGCGGACCTCGGCGCCCATGATCCGCGAAAGCAGGATGTTCCCGACCTTGTCGTAGACCGCGTCCGGCCAGTCGACCCAGTGCTCCTGGACGAGGACGCAGCCGAGGCCGAGGCGGGCGGCGACGGCCGCGACCTGCCGCGTGTGGTTCGACTGGACGCCGCCGATCGAGACGAGCGTGTCGCAGCCCTGCGCGAGCGCGTCGGCGGCCAGATACTCGAGCTTGCGGGTCTTGTTCCCGCCGTAGGCGAGGCCCGCGTTGCAGTCGTCGCGCTTCGCCCAGATCTCGACCTCGCCGCCCAGGTGCTCCCCCAGCCGCCGCAGCGGATGTACCGGCGACGGGCCGAAGAGCAACTCGACGCGGTCGAACTCTGCGAGAGACATCTAGGAGCAAGATCTCACAGCGCCGACCAGATCAGCAGATCGAGGATTCGCACCTCGGTGACGTCATGGCCGCGCCTCGCAAGCTCCTGCCGGACTGCTCGAACCGCCTCCCGGTTGTGGTCGAGGTCCTTCTTGTAGCCGCGTACCAACCCGAGCGCGCGCTCTCCGAACGCTGCCTTCGCGCCGAGGTCGTCGTCCTCGAGGTACGCCTGGACGACGCTGTCGAGCATCGGGATCAGGGCCGGCCGCTTTCGGTGCAGCGCCTTCGTCATCTTCGAGAAGCCGACGCCGCGGATGTCGGCGAACGCGTCGAAGAGCTGCCTCAGCGGCAGCCACGGCACCGAGCTCGACGTCAGCGAAGCCTGGGGAGCGATGGCCCGTAGGGCTCGCTCGATCGCGCGGCGCCGTTGGAGGATCGCGGTGATCTCGGCCGCAGAGATGCGGGCACCGCCCCGGTTCGCCAGCCTGAGATCAGCGTCCCGGAACGACGCCGGTCCCGAATGGTCGGCGACGTCGTATGCCCAGCGGGCCTCCACGGGGCGGAGGACAGCGACCAGCGGATCCTCGATCACGACGCCGTTCCGCAGGACGACCGGCTTCACCTACCCGAAGGTGAACGCGTACGCCTCGGCGCCGGGCTCGAGGAACTCGATCTCGAGCGTCCGCTCGCGGACCCCGTCGCGCTGGCGGACGAGCTGGTACAGACGGCCCTCCCGGAGCAGGCCGTTGCCTTCCTCGTCGACGTCGCCCCCGTGCGAGGAGCCCGGAGCCTCGCCGTCGAGGAGCAGGCGGAAGGGAATGGGCTCTCGCGCTCCGGGAGACAGCACGAGATGCGCGTCGCGGGCGTGGAAGCGGAAGGCGATGCTCCCGCCTGCCTGGTCGGCCACCACCTTCTCGGGCCCCACCGTCCACTCGCCGGCGAGGGACCATTCGTTGCGACCCAGCCGCTCGGGATCGTCGCCGCGGCGTTCGCCGCGTCCGCCACCGAGGTACGTCTCGGGTGTCCGCAGGTTGTCCCAGTCGGCCTCCGCCTCCACCCCAAACCCTTGAACGGAGACGGGCTCGCGCTCGATGCCGAGCAGCCGCTGGATGACGCGCTCCGACTCCTCGTAGCGTCCCTCGCCGAAATGCCGGTCGCGGATGACGCCCTCCGCGTCGGCGAAGTAGAGCGCCGGCCAGTAGTTGTTGTCGAAGGCGCGCCAGACCGCATAGTCGTTGTCGGCGGCCACGGGGTAGTCGATCTCCATCTCCTCGGTCGCCTGCCGCACGAGGTCGAGGTCGTGCTCGAACGAGAACTCCGGCGTGTGGACGCCGATCACGACCAGCCCGTCGTCCCGGTAGGCCCGCGACCACGCGCGAATGTACGGCTCCGTGCGCAGCCAGTTGATACACGTCAGCGTCCAGAAGTCGACGACGACGACCTTCCCGCGCAGGCCCTCGTGTGTAAGCGGCTCCGAGTTGAGCCACCCGGTCGCGCCGCCGAACGACGGCAACCTCCTCTCAGTCGTCGTCGCCATGGCTACGGCGCAACCGTTGCGGTGGGACGGCCGACTGCTGCTACGGCTGTCGTGATCACTTCCGCGACTGCCTGCGGCTGCGAGACCATGACCACGTGCGAGCCCTCGACCTCGGTGATTGCCGCGCCTGCCCGCTCCGCCATGGAGCGGACGACGTCGGCCCCCGCCGCCTTGTCGCCGGTCGCCACGACAGCCCACGAGGGCAGGTTCTTCCAGGCGGGCGCGCCGTTCTGCTCCGAGAACGCCGCCTCGGCGACCGGTCGCTGGGTCGCGGCCATCAGGGCCGTCTGCTCGACCGGAAGGTCGGCCGCGAAGGCGTCGTGGAACTTCGCCGGGTCGATCGCGAACTCGACGCCCGGCTCGCCGCCGTTCGAGGTCGGATAGTGGTGCGGGAGGAGCGCGCTGTTGAGAACGCTGTCCTTCGACCCGTCCTCGACCGCGCCGAGCGTCTCGCCCTCGTCCGGAGCAAACGCGGCGACGTACACGAGACCGACGACGTTCGTCGCGTGGGCCGCGGCGTTCGTGATCACGGCCCCGCCGTACGAGTGGCCGACGGCCAGGATCGGCCCCGGCGTCTCCTCGAACACCGTGGCGAGATACGCAGAGTCGATCGCGATCCCGCGAAGCGGATTCGCGGGAGCGGTCACCTGGATTCCCTGCGCCTGGAGGAGCTCGATGACACCGTTCCAGCTCGATGCGTCGGCAAACGCACCGTGCACCAGAACGACGGTGGGAGTGCCTTCGTTGGTCGGATCCTCAGACATGGCGTTCCTTTCTCGATCGGCTCTCATTTGGCCAGGTTCAAGAGCGGCTGGCCTTTCCTGACGATGTACGTCGCGAGCTCCGTCGCGTCGGCGTCCCCGACGTTGCGCACCGAGTGCACCCGCTCGGCTGGCACCGTCAACGCCTCGCCGGCGCTGACGGTGCTTTTCGGCTCGCCGTCGATCTCGTACTCGAGCGTCCCTTCGAGGACGTAGATCACCTCCTCGCCCGGGTGCCAGTGCCTGATCGCCGGGGCATCCGGATCGATGTCGACACGGTTCTGGATCATCTCGTGTCCTGGGACGCTGAGATCGTGCTCCTGGAGGTCGGTACGGGTGAGACCGGGTACCTGCTGCGTGGCCACGACTAGCGCACCTCCCTGTAGGCGGCGCGCAGCTCCTCGGCGAAGAGCTGCGGCTGCTCCCAGGCGGCGAAGTGCCCGCCCTTTTCGACCTTGTTGAAGTAGGTGAGCGTCGGGTAGGCGCGCCGCGTCCACGACTCGGGCGGCCGGAAGCCGTCCTCCCCGAAGACGGTGACACCGACGGGCACCGTGATCTCGGCAACCTTCAGCCCGGCGGCGCTGGTGGGGAAGGCTCCGCCGTGCTCCCAGTACAACCTTCCGGACGAGGCCGCCGTGTTCGTCAGCCAGTACAGCGAGATGTCGTCGAGCACCTCGTCCTTCGACTTCGGGTCGTCCGGATCGCCGCCGAACGACCACGTCGCGAACCCCGGGTGCCAGAAGAACAACGCGGCGAGCCCGGCCGGGGAGTCGGTCACGCCGTACCCGACGTCCTGCGGTCGCGCGGTGAGCGCGATGAAGTAGCCGAAGTACCCGCTCTTCCGCGAGGCGGCGAGCCCGTCGAAGGCGGCACGCTCCTCCTCGGTCATCTCCGGCAGGGGCCCCGTGCCGTTGAGCGCCGCCTCGACGTCTGGTGGCACCGAGGCCGGGAGGTTGACGTGGATGCCGCGGAGCCCCGACGGCGCCTGCCGGCCCATCGCCTCGGTGATGACCGCGCCCCAGTCGCCGCCCTGCGCGACGTACTCGTCGTAGCCGAGGCGCTTCATCAGCTCGTCCCAGACGTGAGCGATGCGATCCGGATTCCAGCCAGGCTCCTCGGGCCGCGCCGAGAAGCCGTAGCCGGGGAGTGACGGGATCACGACGTGGAACGCATCTGCTGCCTCGGGCGGGTCGGTCAGCGGCTCGACGACCTTCAGGAGCTCGAAGATCGAGCCCGGCCAGCCGTGGGTGACGATGAGCGGCAGGGCGTCCTCGTGCTTCGAGCGCACGTGGATGAAGTGGATGTCCAGGCCGTCGATCTCGGTCAGGAACTGCGGCAGCGCGTTCAGCTTCGCCTCGGCCTTGCGCCAGTCGTAGGCGGTCGCCCAGTACTCGACGAGCTCCTTGAGCCTCGCCAGCTGCACGCCCTGCGACGCGTCGCCGACTGTCTCCTTGTCCGGCCAGCGCGTCGCGGCCAGGCGCCGGCGAAGGTCGTCGATCTCCTCCTGCGAGATCTCGGCGTGGAACGGGCGGATCTCGGTTGTGGTCTCTACGGTCGTGCTCATCATGACCTCCCGTTGCGAAGTGACTTGAACGCGGCTCGCAGCTCCTGCGAGAACAGCTCCGGCTCCTCCCACGCTGCGAAGTGGCCGCCCCTCTCGGCCTCGTTGAAGTAGGCGAGGGTCGGGTAGACCGTCTGCGCCCAGCTACGCGGTGCCCGGAAGATCTCGCCGGGGAAGGTGGTGAAGCCGACCGGGATCGTGACCGCAGGAGGTGCTTTGCCGGCGGCGAGCGCCGCGGCCCGGCCACCCTCCCAGTACGACCGCGCAGCCGACGCTCCGGTGGCCGTCAGCCAGTACAGCGTGACGTTGTCGAGGATGTGGTCCCGGGTGAGCCCGCCCGTCGGCTTCCCGTCGACGAATGCGCCGGCGATCTTGTAGTAGCTGTCGGTGTCGTGGTCGAGCATCCAGCCTGCGAGCGCCACCGGCGAGTCCAGCAGGGCGTAGCCGATCGTCTGCGGCCGTGTCGACTGCTCCAGGAAGTAGCCGAAGCCGCTCGACCTGAACGTGCCGACCGCTTCCAGCGCCGCGCGTTCCTCGTCGGACTCCGCCGGCAGGTTGCCGGTGTTTCCCAGTGCCGTTCTGAGCAGGTTCATGTGCACGCCGATCAGGCCCTCGGGTGACTGGCGGGCCATGTCGTCCGTGACCGCGGCTCCCTGGTCGCCGCCCTGCGCGACGTAGCGGCTGTAGCCGAGGCGATGCATCAGCTCCGCCCACGCCTGCGCGACGCGGCCGGTGTGCCAGCCGATCTCGGTCGGCTCGCTGGAGAAGCCGTAGCCGGGGAGGGATGGCAGCACGAGGTCGAACGCGTCATCGGCGGTGCCGCCGTGCGCAGTCGGGTCGGTTAGCGGGCCGATCGTCTCGATCAGCTCGATCACCGAGCCGGGCCAGCCGTGGGTCATGACCAGCGGGAGCGCGTCCTCGTGCTGCGAGCGGACGTGGATGAAGTGGATCTCGACGCCGTCGATCTCGGTCGTGAACTGCGGCAGCGCGTTCAGCCGCGCGGCGATTCTCCCGAAGTCGTAGTCCTCCGCCCAGTAGCGGGCGAGCTCCTGGAGCGGCGCGAGCTGCACGCCCTGCGAGCGGTCGTCGACCAGCTCCTTGCTCGGCCAGCGCGTTGCGGCGATGCGCCGGCGCAGGTCGTCGATCTTGTCCTCTGGAACTTCGACATGGAAGGTGCGGATGTCGGTGGCGGTCTCGACAGTGGTGCTCATGACAACCTCCGTTGTCGATGGGGCGGCTTTCGGTGACCTCCTTTCCGGTCGAAGGGGCCGACCGAATCTACTCCCGGCGCTCTGCCCCGGACAAGGGCCGACACCGGACCGAAACCTGCCGTCCGAAGATCGAGCCGGGCCTTCGCGAATGGAGGACGGGGAATGGGAGGGAGCTCCTTCCTCGGAGCGATCCTACTCCTGTGTTACAGTGAACTCAATGGTTCAGTATCCCACAACCGTCGGCCGCGCCTTCACCGCCCTCGGCGACCCGACCCGTCGCGCCGTGCTCGAACGGCTCGGCACCGGTAGCGCGACGATCAGCGAGTTGGCCGAGCCCTTCGGCATGTCGCTGACCGGGATGAAGAAGCACGTCCGGCTGCTCGAAGAGGCGGAGCTCGTGACAACGGAGAAGGTCGGCCGGGTCCGCAGGTGCATGCTCGCGCCCTACGCGTTCGAGGGCATCAGCACGTGGCTGCAGCGGCTCGACCGCTTCGCGCAGGTCGTCGAACGGACGAAAGGAGAACGATGAGCCCGACCAAGAAGAAGGGATTCTCGGCCGAGGAGAAGGCGGCGATGCGCGCGCGCGCCAAGGAGCTGAAGGCGGCCGCGGAGGGCGAGGAGGCGATCCAGGCCGCGCTCGAGAAGATGACGCCGGACGACCGCGCTCTGGGGAAGCGGATCCACGCGATTGTCAAGAAGACCGCTCCGGACCTGACGCCGAAGACCTGGTACGGGATGCCCGCGTACGCCAACAAGGACGGCAAGGTCGTCGTGTTCTTTCGCGACGCGGCGAAGTTCAAGGAGCGCTACGCGATGCTCGGATTCCAGGATGCCGGGAACCTGGACGACGGCTCGATGTGGCCGGTCGCCTTCGCGCTCACCAAGCTGACCAAGGCCGACGAGGCCAAGATCGCGAAGCTCGTGGAGCAGGCGGTGAGCTGAGGGTGAACGAGACGACGGTCACGACACCGAGCGAGCTCGAGATCCGGGTCGAACGGGTCTTCGACGCGCCGCGAGCGCACGTCTTCTCGGTCTGGACGGATCCGCAGCTGATCCCCGAATGGTGGGGCGACGGCACCGTCGTCGAGGAGCTGGACG
>DASPRN010000133.1:0-15037 GCA_035624425.1 Gaiellaceae bacterium | reverse complement strand
CCGTAGCGGCAGACCGCCGCCTTGCTCGTTGGATAGGGGGTGCTTCGCGACCCGGGAAGGTAGGCGGCGCCGCTGCCGGTGATCACGATCCGGCCCGCTTCGCGCTCGAGCATGTCCGGGATGACGGCGCTGCAACAGAGGTGGACGCCTAGGACGTTCACCTCGAGCACCTGCCACCAGGCGGCGGGCTCGACCTCCCAGGTCGGGCCGTCCGGGCCGCCGATGCCGGCGTTGGCGACGAGGAGGTCGATCGGGCCGAGCTCGCTCTCGGCCTGGACGACCATGTGGTCGACCGATCCGCGGTCGCTCACGTCGACCTCGAGCGGCACGCCGTGGATCTCGCGCGCTACGTGCTCGACCTGCGCGCGCGTGCGCGCCGCGACGGCGACGTGCGCCCCGGCCGCTGCCAGCTCCCGCGCGATGTTCGCCCCGATCCCGCGCCCGCCGCCGGTGACGAGCGCGACCTGTCCGTCCAGCCTGTCAGTGGGTTGTGACACGTTCGATCTCCTCCAGTGTCTCGGGATTTTCGACCGACGAGAGGTCGCCCGGGTCGCTCCCGAGCGCCTTCGCCCGAACCGCCCGCCGGACGATCTTCGCGCTCCGCGTCTTCGGCAGCGCCGAGACGAAGAGCACCCGCTCCGGCGCGAACGCCTTGCCCAGCTCCGCCGCCGCCAGCCCGCGGAGCTCCTGAGCAAGCTCCTCCGACGGCTCCGCGCCGGGAACCAGCGCGCAGAAGACCCAGGCCACCTCGCCCTTCATCTCGTGCGGCACGCCGACCGCGGCCGCCTCGGCGACCAGCGGATGCGCGACCACCGCCGACTCGAGCTCCGCCGGCCCGAGCCGCTTCCCCGCGATGTTGAGCGTGTCGTCGGAGCGCCCGTGCAGGAACCAGAACCCGTCCGCGTCGACGAGCGCCCAGTCGCCGTGCACCCAGATTCCGGGCAGCCGCCGCCAGTAGGTGTCGAGATACCGTTCCGGATCCCGCCAGAACCCGCGCGTCATCCCCGGGAACGGGCGCCGGCAGACGAGCTCGCCGACCTCCCCGCGCACCGGCCGGCCCTCGGCGTCGACGACGTCCATCGCCATCCCGAGCGCGGGCCCGCCGAGCGAGCACGCCTTGATCGGGACCGCCGGAGTGGGCGAGAGGAAACACGCGCCGACCTCGGTGCCGCCCGAGCAGTTGATGATCGGGCAGCGCCCGCCGCCGACGTGCTCGAACAGCCAGCGGTACGGCTCGGGGTTCCACGGCTCGCCCGTGGTCACGAGCACGCGCAGCGACGAGAGGTCGTGCCGCTCGACGAGCTCGGCACCGTGCGGGATCAGCGCCCGCACCAGCGTCGGCGAGAGGCCGAGGATCGAGACGCCCTCGCTCTCGACGAGGCCCCAAAGCCGGTCGGCGGCCGGCCAGTCCGGCGCCCCCTCGGCGAACACCACCGTGCAGCCGAGCGCCATCCCGCCGACCACCTCCCACGGGCCCATGATCCAACCCATGTCGGTGACGAAGTGGATCACGTCGTCCGGCCGCGCGTCCGCCTGGTAGCACACCTCGCGCGTGATCGCGACGAGGAAGCCGCCCTGGACGTGGAGCACGCCCTTCGGGGGCCCCGTCGTCCCGGAGGTGTAGGTCAGCAGGTACGGGTGCTCGGAGTCGACCTCGAGCGGCTCGAGCTCGCCCGGCGACGAGGCCACTGCCTCGTCCCACCAGACGTCTCGGCCCGGCTCCATGGGCACCTCGCCGCCAAGCCTCCGCCAGACGACGACGTGCTCGACCGACGGCGACTCGCGCAGCGCCTCGTCGACGAGCGCCTTCATCGGCACCTCGCGCCCGCGTCGCAGCGAGCCGTCGGCGGTCACGACGACCTTCGCCTCCGAGTGCTGCAGCCGCGCGGCGACCGCCGGCGCTGCGAACCCGGAGAAGATAGGCACCTGGATCGCTCCGAGGTGCGCGCAGGCGTGCGACGCGATCGCGACCTCCGGCGACATCGGCAGGAAGAGCGCCACCCTGTCGCCGGCCTCGACCCCGAGCGTCGCGAGGGCCTCAGCGAGCCGCGTCACCTCGTCGGAGAGCTCCGCGTAGGTCAGCGCACGCCGCGTGCCGTCCTCGCTTTGCCAGACCGCGGCGGGGGCCGAAGCCCGCGGCCCACGCGCCCAGCGGTGCACGCAGTTCCAGGCGAGGTTGAGCTTCCCGCCGACGAACCAGGTCGCCCATTCCGGCCCGCGCGAGAGATCGACCACCGCATTCCAGGGCCGCGAGAACTCGAGCCCCATGTCCTCGATCGCCGCCGGCCAGAACCGCTCCGGCTCGTCCGCCGAGAAGCGGACGAGCTCCCAGTAGTCGTCGAAGCCAAGCCGGTGCGCAAGCCCCATCGCGTTCGTCCGCTCGCGCTCCTCGTCGCCCGGCCGCCAGATCACCTCCACGCGGGCAAGCGTAACTAGTGTCCCTGGACTGGGCACTTGACTCCTCAGGCTAGTGCCCGCTAACCTAGTGCGGGCTAACTTCTACCGGAGGGAGAGGCGTGCGCGCGAAGATCTTCGCCGAGGAAAACAGACGCTGGTGGACGCTCGGGGCGCTGTGTTTCGCCCTGTTCATGATCATGCTCGACAACACCGTCGTGAACGTCGCTCTGCCGGCGATCAGGAAGGATCTCGGTGTCACCCAGGCCGAGCTCGAGTGGACGGTGGCCGCCTACGCGCTCACCTTCGCCTCGCTGCTGCTGACCGGCGGAAAGCTGGGCGACCTCGTCGGGCGGAGGCTGATCTTCGCGATCGGCCTGGTCATCTTCACGCTCTCCTCGCTGGCCTGTGGCCTCTCCGGAAGCGCGACCGAGCTGATCGGGGCCCGCGCCGTCCAGGGCGTCGGCGCGGCGCTGATGATGCCGGCGACCCTGTCGATCATCTCAGCGACCTTCTCCGTCAAGGAGCGCGGCACCGCGATCGGCATCTGGGCCGGCGTTTCGGCGATGGCGCTCGCGATCGGCCCGCTGCTCGGCGGGATCATCACCGAGCACATCTCCTGGAATTGGATCTTCTTCGTCAACGTCCCGATCGGCATCGTCGCCGTCCTGGCCGCGATCTTCGTCGTGCCGGAGTCGAAGGACACCTCGCGCGAGCAGCGGCTCGACCTGCCGGGCCTGGCCACGTCCGCGATCGCGCTCTTCTCGATCGTCTTCGCGCTGATCGAGGCCAACCGCTACGGCTGGGGGTCGACGCTGATCATGAGCCTGTTCGCGCTCGGTGCCGTCTCGCTCGTGGCCTTCATCTGGCTCGAGCTCCACCAGCGGCTCCCGATGCTCGACCTCTCGCTCTTCAAGAGCGGGACGTTCACGGGCGCCAACCTGGTCGCGATCCTCGTGACGCTGGCGATGTTCGGGATCTTCGTCTTCTTCCCGATCTACATGCAGACCTACCTCGGCTGGTCGCCGGTGCAGGCGGGTGCCGCGCTGCTGCCGTGGACGGTGATGATCGTCATCTTCGCGCCGATCGCCGGCAAGCTCTCCGACCGCGTCGGCTCGCGCTGGCTGATGGCCGGTGGCATGACGACGGTCGCTGCCTGCTGCCTGCTGCTCTCGACGACCGGCCTGAACTCCAGCTTCTGGAACCTGCTCCCCGCTTTCCTGCTCGGCGGGCTCGGGATGTCCTTCGTGATGACTCCGATGTCGGCCGCGGCGATGGGCGCCGCGCCGGTCGCGAAGGCGGGCGTCGCCTCGGGCGTGCTCAACACCTTCCGCCAGGTCGGTGTCGCGCTCGGAATCGCGATCATGGGCGCGATCGTCACCGACCGCGCCGCGACGCGCGGCGGGCTTCGCAACCCGGAAGGCTTCGTCTACGGCCTCACGTACGGGATGAAAGTGAGCGCCGCGATCTGCCTCGCTGGCGCGGTTGCTGCGGCCGTGCTCGTGCGCCGCTACCGGCATGCCGAGGAAGAGGAGCCCAGCCGCCCGGTCGAGGTGGCCGCTTGACACGCCTCTCGGGGCCGGAGCGGCGCGCCGCGGTCGTCGAGACTGCCTGCCGAATCTTCGCCAAGGGGAGCTACCACGGCTCCACGACGGCGCAGATCGCGAAGGCGACCGGCGTCACCGAGCCGGTTCTCTACCGGCACTTCGCCTCCAAGCGTGAGCTCTACCTCGCCTGCCTCGACACCGTCTGGGACCACGTCCGCACCCTCTGGGAGCGCGCCCTGGCGGCCGAGGAGGACCCGGCCAGCTGGCTGAAGGCGATCGGCCAGGCCTACCTCGAGGCCCGCGCGTCGGCACGGATCGTGCTCATCGACCTCTGGGTCCAGGCTCTGACCGAGGCCGCGGACGACCCGGTGATCCGGCGCGCCCTGCGCCGCCAGGTGGGCGAGGTGCACGAGTTCGTCGCCGACCTGATCCGCCGCGCCCAGGTAGAAGGCGGAATCGTCACCGACCGGGATCCGGAGGCCGAGGCGTGGATCTTCATCTCACTCGGCCTCCTGAGCACGATCGACGCCCGCCTCGGCAACATCGTCGGCGGCGAGTTCGAAGACATCGTCGCCAGCCGCCGCGAGTGGATGACGGGGCAAACGCTCTAGGAAAACCCACGATCCGCCGCCGGAGGCGGGCTTTGCCCGCCGGGAGGCTCACAGGGACAACAGCGCTTGCCAGCCGGGCCAGCCGCCGGCACATTGAGCGGTTGAACTCCAGCGACGTCGCGAAAGGAGGGGGCTCGTGGGGGAACCAGGGGTTCCCCCACGGTCCAAAAGTGAGCCCCCGGCTGCGGCTCCGGGGGCTCTATGAGAGTTGTGCCCGCCTGCTTGAGAGGCGACGACCCGGAGGCCTTGGCTCTGCGGCCCAGCCACGTCCTCCGGGCCATCGTCGCCATCTCTCTTTGGCGCGCCCCTTGCAATGTGAGCCTGGCGTCCGGCCACCTGCAAGGTTGCCTGACTATAGACCGGCTCCCGGGGGGAGTCAAGTACCTCGGTCAAGTGATTTTGCGAATCGCCAGTTCACCCCCTTTCCGCAGCAGACATGACCTTTTTGGGGGATGTACGGACGAGCCGACTTGCGTCGAAATGAAGTATGCGTTTCACTACGCAAGGAACAACATGCCGCGAACCTCCCTCACCGCCCAGACCAGAATCGCCGCCGTCCCGGCCGGCGCACGCCTGGGCGAGCGGTTGCGGCAGCTCCGCGTCGCCGCAGGACTGACCCAGAGCGACCTCGCCGGCGAGCGCTTCTCGAAGGAATACGTCAGTCAGATCGAGCGCGGCAAGACCCGCCCCACCCGCGAGACGATCGAGTGGCTGGCCGTCAAGCTCGGCGTCGACGCCGGCTTCCTGGAGAAGGGCGTCTCCGCAGACGAGCGCAGCCGCGTCGAGGCGATGCTCTCGCGCGCGGAGGCGCTGACAAGCGCCCAGCAGTTCGCGGAGGCGATCGAGGAGCTCGAGAACTCGCGCACGGCCGTCCTGGCCACCGGGGCGCCGGAGCTCGAGTACCGGGCGCTCTCGGCCGAGGCCTGGGCGCGGATGGAGGGCGGCGAGGTCAAGCCGGCGCTCCAGCTGCTCGAGCGCTGCCGGACGATCGCGGACAACCCCGGGTTCTCGGACGTCGACCGCGCGCAGGTGCTCTTCCGCATGGGCGTCTGTCGCTACCACCTTTCGAGCATGGCCTCGGCGGTCGCACTCTTCAGCGAGGCGCTCGGCCTCGCCGAGGGCTCGCAGCTTCCGTGCGACCTGCTCCGCTCCGACATCCTCGGCTGGCGCTCCCGGTGCTACCGCCGGCAGCGCGACTACGAAGCGGCCCGCGAGGACGTCGAGCGCGCGCTCGAGCTCGCGGCGGCACTCGATGACCACCGTACGATGGCCAACGTCTACTTCCAGGCCTCGATGGTCGCCGAGCGTATGGGCCACTGGGTGCTCGCGCGCAGTTACGCGGAACGCTCGAAGGCCTACTACGAGCAGCTGAACGACGAGCGCAACGTCGGCCGGCTCCTCAACAACCTCGGCGCGCTGAACTTCCAGCTCGGCAAGCCGGACAAGGCCGTCGAGGACCTGAAGAGCGCCTACCGTGTGCTGCTCGACCAGGGCAGCGAGGCCGAGGCGGGCAACGTCGTCTCGTCGCTCGCCCACGTCCACCTGATGACCGGCCAGGTGGAGTCCGCCGAGAAGGAAGCTCGCCATGCGCTCGAGCTCCTCGGCGACCGCGAAGATTTCCTGTTCGACATCGCTCCGACCCAGCTCGTGCTGGGCCGCGCGTTGATGGAGCAGGGAAGGCTCGACGAGGCGCAGGAGATGCTGCGCACCGCCGAGGCAAGTGCAGAGCAACTCGAATCGATCAGCCATCGCGCAGCCGCGTGGATGGCGCAGGGCGACTTGGCCGGACGCCGCGGCGAGGACACCACCGCTGCCCGGCTGTATCGCAAAGCCGCAGAAGCCCTTCAGGACTTCCGCTTCTAAGCCGAGAAAGGAGGTGAAGATGAAAAAGGCACGCCTCATCACCCTCGCCACCTCGCTGTGCCTGCTGGCGTTCTACCTGCAAGGCGCAATGAGGCCGTTCGCCAGGGGGCTCGACCTCCTCGGCGGCCCCGGCAGCTTTTTCGACGGGCACGGCGGAGGCTAAGCCGGACGTTTTGGCGCGCGCGGGTCGCGGGTCTTCTCTTTGAGCCCCGTGCGCGCGGCAGGCAGAGTCCGGCCGCACTCCTGCTCAGCGGTCCGGCTGCCTTCGTCCTCCCTTCCTTGGGGGTCCTCTCCTTTCAGGTGCGGCGGCGGCGTCCTCGTTGACCGAGTCCACGCCTGGCACGTGGCCGGTTCGCCGTGCCGTCGAACGGCTGCTTCGTTGACGCTCACGGCGCTTTCGGAAGGAAAGCGCAGCTCTGAGACGAATCATTCGAGGTAGAGCAAAGGCTCCTCCTCTCCCCCGAATGCAGCGGCGGCTCCGGCCGCCGCTGCGCTTCTCCTGGGAATAAACCCGGCCGCCTGGTCGTCTATGGACGAACGATGGCGGGACGCCTACAGTTCCCGAAACGCTGACCTCAGGGAGAGCGCCAGTGGACCTCGACACCGGGAAAGTCAAGCTCACCGATCTCGCCTCCTGCGGGGGGTGCGCGGCCAAGTACTCGGCGGCAAGGCTGGAGCAGCTGCTGGCCGGCTTCGTGCCGGTCGAGGCCGAGAACCTGCTCGTCGGGCTCGCCCCGGCGGACGACGCCGCCGTCTACCGGCTCGACGACGAGCGCGCGTTGATCTTCACGCTGGACTTCTTCCCGCCGGTCGTCGACGACCCGGGCGACTACGGCGCGATCGCGGCCACCAACGCGCTCAACGACGTCTTCGCGATGGGTGGCACGCCGCTCCTCGCGCTCTCCATCGCCGCCTTCCCGGAGGAGCTGCCGATGGAGATGCTGGCCGAGATCTTCGCCGCGGCCGACGGCCAGGTGCGCGCCGCGGGCGGCCTGCTCGCAGGCGGGCACACGCTCCGCGACGACGAGCCGAAGTACGGACTGGCGGTCGTGGGCACGGTGCACCCCGAGGGCGTCTGGCCGAAGAACGGCGCCCTGCCCGGCGATGTTCTCTTCCTGACGAAGCCGCTCGGGACCGGCCTGATCATGAGCGGCTACAAGCGCGGCGACGCGGGAACGCAGCAGCTCGAGCGTGCGATCCGCTGGATGCGGACCCTGAACAACGACGCGGCCGAGGTGCTGCGCGGAATCGAGCCGAACGCCGTCACCGACGTGACGGGCTTCGGCCTGTTCGGGCACGCCTACGAGGTGGCCGACCGCAGCGGCGTCCGCGTGCGGCTCCAGTCGGAGCGCTTCCCGGCAATCGACGGCGCGCTCGACCTCGCGCGGCACGGCGTTCGCACGAGCGGCGATCCGCGCAACCGCGACTTCGCCGGCCGGCACCTCGTGCTCGAGGGAGTGCCGGAGACGCTCGTCTCGCTCGGCTACGACCCGCAGACGGCGGGCGGGCTGCTCGTCTCTCTCCCGGCAGAGCGGGCGGCTGCGCTCGAGGCGGAGTTCGAGGCGCACAAGCTGTTCATCCGCCGCGTGGGAAGCGTCGAGGAGGGCGTCGGAGTCGTCGTCGAGTGATCGCCCGCGGGATGATTCACGGGCGGTTCCAGCCTTTTCACAGGGGGCATCTGGAGTACCTGCGCGGAGCGGCCGAGCGCTCGGACGAGCTGTTCGTCGGGATCACAAACCCGGACCCCGCGCGGATCGTGCCCGAGGCCTCCGACCCGCTCCGGCACCTGCCCGAGTCGAATCCGTACTCCTACGTCGAGCGGCTGCTGATGGTCAAGGCAGCGGCCGGCGACGCCGGGATCGAGGCCGAGCGCCTGCATGTGATCCCGTTCCCGGTCAACGAGCCGGAGCTCTGGGACGCCTACGTCCCGCCTGACGTGGTCCAGTTCATTCGCCTCTTCTCGGACTGGGGGGGCACGAAGCTCGAGCGCCTGCGCCAGGCCGGCTACGAGGTGGTCGTTCTCGACGAGGGGGCCGAAAAGGAGCTCTCCGGCGCCGAGGTCCGCGCTGTGCTCCGTGAGGGCGGCGACTGGGAGCGACTCGTCCCGCCCGGTGTGGCGACCGTGTTAAAGGGAATCGAAGGGGCTGTAAGAGTCCTGTAAGCGCCGAGAACTTTTCGTCCCGACCCTCGTTTCAGTTGTTGCAGCCGCCGCCAATCAGGGGGGTAACCCATGCGCAAGCTCGTTCTTCTCGCAGTCGCCGGGGCGGCGCTCGGGCTGGCGGGAGCGTCGTTCCCGGCCGCGAGCGTCACGAAGGGGGTCAACATCACCTCCTCCGCCTTCTCGCCGGCAACCGTCACGATCGCGACGACCAACGCGGTCAAGTGGACGAACAAGGACTCGGTGAACCATCAGGTGATCGCCAACAACGGGGCGTTCGCCTCGCCGGTCATCGGGGCCGGCCATGCGTGGACGCACACGTTCAACACGGCCGGGACCTACAAGTACCACGATGCGCTCCACCCGAGCCTGACCGGGAAGATCGTCGTGACCGGCCCGCCGCCCGACGTGACCATCGGCGCCGCGCCGTCGATCCTCACCTACGGCGACTCGACGACCGTCTCCGGTGCCGTCTCGAACAAGCAGGCGGGCGAGACCGTCACCGTCTACCGGCAGCAGTACGGGGAGGTCTCGCAGACGCTGATCGCGACGCTTCTCACCGGGACAAACGGCGCTTGGGCGCTGACGGTCAAGCCGTCGCTGCTCACGACGTACCAGGCGCACTGGAAGAGCACCGTCAGCGCGCCGGTCATGGTCGCCGTCAAGCCGCACGTCGGCTTCACGGTCGGCAAGCGCTACGCCGCGGTCAAGGTCAAGGCCGGCCGCTCGCTGGCCGGGCGCAAGGTCTACGTCCAGCGGTTCACGCGCTTCCACGAGTGGGTGAAGATCCGGAAGGTCTTCCTCGGCGCCAACTCGGGCGCGCGCTTTCGACTGCGCCTGCCGCCGGGACACTTCCTGCTCCGCGCCTACATCACCGTCGACCAGGCCGGTGCGGGGTACCTCGACGGCGAGAGCCGCACGGTCGCCGTCCACCGCAGGTAATTCCAGTCGGTACGCGGCGCGGGGGATAGCCTCCGCGCCGTGTACCCGATCGTCGTCTTCCTGCTCGACGGCCTCGGCGACCGTGCCCACGACGTTCTCGGCGGGCTGACCGGCAACGAGGCCGCGGCGACGCCGAACCTCGACCGGCTCGCCGCCGATGGCTCGTGCGGCGTGCTCTACGCGGTGGGCCCCGGGCGCGCACCGTCCAGCGAGGTCGCCCACTGGTCCCTGCTCGGCTACCGGCCCGACGAGTTCCCGGGCCGGGCGGTCTTCGAGGCGCTCGGCCGGGGGCAGGAGGTGAGCGACGAGCACGTGTTCGCCTACGCGGCGTTGCGGCCGGCCGAACGGCGCGACGACGGCTGGTGGCTGACCGGCAGACCCGACCCGGACCGCGACGCCGAGGAGGCGGAGCGGCTGGTCGAGCGCTGCGACGGGATCGAGCTCGACGGCCTGACGTTCTCGCTGGCCCACGTCTGGCGCGGCGAGGCGATCCTGCGCATCGCGGGCGGCGCGGACGAGCGGGTCACCGACAGCGACGCGTTCTTTCGCGACCGGCACCCGCTGCTGCGGCCCCAGCCGCTCGTACCGGAGGCCGGGCGCACCGCGCGCGCCTGCGAGGAGTGGACGCGAGAGGTGATGCGACGGCTCGGCGGCGAGCTGTTCAACGTGATCACGCTCAAATGGTTCGGCCGGCCGCGTACCGTCCCGTCGTTCCTCGAGCGACACGGCGTGACCGGGGCCTTCGCCGCCGACTCGGCCTTCCTGCGGGGCCTGGGCCTGGCGCTCGGGCTCGAGCCGGTCGAGGCGCCCGAGACCGACGACCCGGTCGCCGACCTCCGCGGCCGCGCCGAGCTCGCGCGGCAGCGGCTGGACGCCGGCGACACCTTCGTCTTCTGCCACCAGAAGACGACCGATGCGGCCGGTCACACGAAGGATCCTAGGATCAAGCAGCGGACGATCGAGCTCCTCGACGCGGCTGTCGGCGCGTTCCCAACCGATTACGCCGTTGTCTGCGTCACCGGCGACCATGCGACGCCTGCCTCGCCGGACGTGATCCACTCCGGCGACCCGGTGCCGCTGCTCGTCGCTGGGCCGGGAGTGCGCGCCGATGCTGTCGAACGCTTCGGCGAGGCCGACTGTGCCAACGGGATCCTCGGCCACGTGCGAGGCCCCGACCTGATGCCGGTGCTACTGAACGCCGCCGACCGGCCGCTCTTCCTCGGCTCGCGTCCGACGCCGTTCGACGGCGCAGACGGCTACCCTGCGCTGCTGGAGCCGTTCCCTCCGAGAACGGATTCAACGCCCTGATGGCCATCGACACCACCGCCGCGCGGGTCCGGAGCCTCGAGCTCTCCGCGGCCGGGTTCCTCCGTGTGGCGCTCGCCTCGGTCGGCGCGCTCTGGCTGATCATCCTCACCGGGGCCGCGGTGCGGCTCACCGACTCGGGCCTCGGCTGCCGGCACTGGCCGGGCTGCGAGCCGGGCCATCCGCTGCCGGAGAAGAGCTACCACGCCTTCATCGAGTTCGGGAACCGGGTGATCGGCGGCGTGACGATTGCGATCGTCCTCGTCACCTGGCTGGCCGCTCTCCGCACGCCCTCGCTGCCGCGCTGGGCCCGCCGGCTGGCGGTCGCGATCTTTGCCGGCGCGCTCGCGCAGGCGCCGCTTGGCTACCTCGCGGTGAAGACCGACCTGCGCTGGCCGGTGGTCGCCGCGCACCTGCTGCTCTCGGCGCTCCTGCTCGCCGGCGCGGTCGTGCTCGCGCTCGAGGCCTATCGCGTCGCGAGAGGCGGCTCGGAGCCGCTCGTCCCGCGAGAGCTGCGGCGCGCCGGGCTCGTGGTCGCCGGCGCGGCGCTCGCGCTGCTCGTGACCGGAACGCTGGCGACGGCGGCGGGACCGCACTCCGGCGGCGGCGCCACGCACGTCCACCGCCTCTGGCGGCTGCAGCCGCTGATCTACGTCCACGCCGCGGCGGTCGCCGTGTTCGCGGTCGGCCTCGTGTTCGTGCTCGGCTATCTGGCCGCGCGCCGGGAGCGCTCGCCGCGCCTGTTCGCCTTCGGGCTGGTCGTGCTCGGCGCGCTGCTCGTGCAGATGATCATCGGCGAGATCCAGTACCGGACGCACCTGCCCTGGCCGCTCGTCCTCGCGCACGTCGGCTTCGCCGCTGCGGTCTGGGCGCTGGTGGTCGCGTTCGTGGCGGTTCTGTGGCGCCCGCCGGCTATCGCTCAGAGTCACGCGGGCCGCACGTAGACTGAAACGATGGCCGGAGACCTCCGCGTCCACCGGCGGCCAAAGCTCACCCGCCCGGTGCTGATCGCCGCGTTTCGCGGCTGGAACGACGGTGCGCAGGCCGCCTCACTCGCCGCCGGCTACCTCGCCAAGACGTGGGAGGCAGAGCGGTTCGCCGACCTCGATCCCGAGAACTTCTTCGACTTCCAGGTGACGCGGCCGCACGTCTCGCTCGAGGACGGCCTGACGCGGCGGATCGACTGGCCCGAGACCTCCTTCTACCACGCGCGCCCCGACGGGCTCGACCGCGACGTGGTCCTCCTGCTCGGCATCGAGCCGAACCTGCGCTGGCGCACCTTCACCGAGTTGCTGATCGGGCTCGTCCGCGAGCTCGGCGTCGAGATGATGATCACCCTCGGCGCGCTGCTCGCCGACGTCCCGCATACCCGGCCCTCGCCGGTGACCGGGAGCGCGAGCGACCCGGAGCTCGTCCGGCAGCTCGGCCTCTCGTCGTCGCGCTACGAAGGCCCGACTGGGATCGTCGGAGTTCTCCACGACGCCTGCCGCGAGGTCGACATCCCCTCGGCGAGCCTCTGGGCGGCCGTTCCGCACTACGTCTCGCTGACGCCCAGCCCGCGGGCGGCCGTGGCCCTCTGCGAGCGGCTCGGCAGCCTGATCGGCTTCGAGATCGACGTCGAGGAGCTCGAGGAGGCGGCGCAGAGCTACGAGGAGCAGGTCAGCGAGGCGGTCGCCTCGGACGAGGAGACGGCGTCCTACGTCGAGGAGCTCGAGCGGCGCGTTGACTCGCTGGAGGAGGAGGCCGAGACCGAGCTCCCGTCAGGCGACGCGCTCGCGGCCGAGCTGACGCGCTTCCTGCGCGAACGAGACGAGGAAAACGGCGAAGACGCGGCGCGCGAGCAATAGCTAGCCGAACGTAAAGGCGTACGCCGAGATCCCCGGCGTGAAGCGCAGCTCGAGCTGGCCCTCGCGCTCCTGCGGGTAGTGCAGCAGCGTGTAGAGGCGGCTGATCCCCGAGATCGGGACCGTGCGCACCGTCTTGCCGTCCACGAGCACCTTCACGCGGCCGGTGCCGCCGAGGACGAGGTAGACGTTCTGCGCGACGAAATGCAGCCGTAGCCGGGCCGCATGCACGGCGTCGATCCGCTGCCGCTCGACCTTCCAGATCCCGGAGTAGGCGAGGTCGTTTAGCGGCAGCGCGGCCGGGAAGTGGTAGCCGTCGGCCCGGTCGGGCACGATCGTCGAGCCGGCGTAGCGGTCGAGCCGCTCCCAGCCGAGATACGACTCGGGTGTCGTCGCGTGCGTCGGGGTCCTGTCCTTGACCGACGCGAGCTGGGCGCCGACCATGCCGAGCAGCGCGCGGATGTGCTGCTCGGTTCCGTCGTAGTCGCCCTCGCCCGCCCTGATCTCCCGCACGTCGCCGTTGCGGTCGATCAGGTACTCGGCCGGCCAGGCGTTGTTCTGGTACGCGTTCCAGGTGCCGTAGTCGTCGTCGATCGCGACCGGGTAGTGGACGCCGAGCTTGTGGACGGCGTCGCGCACGTTCGAGACGACGTGCTCGAAGGCGAACTCCGGCGTGTGCACGCCGACGATCACCAGGCCGTCCTTTCGGTAGCGCGCGTCCCAGGCCTCGAGGTGCGGGAGCGTGCGCAGGCAGTTGATGCAGGAGTACGTCCAGAAGTCGACCAGGACGACCTTGCCGCGCAGTGACGAGAGCGTCAGGGGCTTCGTGTTCAGCCAGGCGGAGATCCCGGCGAAGTCGGGCGCCTTGCCGTAGTTCTGCAGGTCGGCGGCGGCCGCGGTCGGCTGGGCCGTGAATCGCGGCTTGCCGCGGCCCTGGACCTTCGCGAGCTCGTCGCCGGCCGTCTTGCTCCGCTCGATTCCCTGCAGGGCGTGCGTGTAGTTGGGGAACCAGGTCTGCAGCTTCTGGTCGGAGTTGAAGAGGATCGCGAGCGCGGCCAGGGCGATGACGACGCCGAAGGCCCGCCGCAGCTGCAGGGCGTGCCCGCGGATCCGCCCGGTGACGCGCTGCCCGAAAACGGCGACCCCGAGCATCGGGATCGCGGCGCCGACCGCGTAGGCGACCGTGATCACGATCGTCTCCCAGCCGAAGTGCAGCCGCGCGGCATTCGCGGAGATCGCGCCGATCACCGGGCCGCCGCACGGGACGAACACGAGCCCGAGGCTCGCGCCCAGCACGAAGCCGCCGCCGAGGTCGCTCCCCGGACTGCGCCTGCTCAGGCGGGCGAGGGGCCGTTCGACCAGGACGCCGAACTGCGGGAAGATCAAGATCGCCGCCAGCAGGAACAGCAGGCCGATCGACAGGTTGCGGAGGAAGTCCTGAGGCAGCCCGAGCTTGTCGAGCAGCCAGGTTGCGACCAGCGTGAAGGTCGCGAAGCTCGTGACGAGGCCGGCGATGATCGCGTACGGCTTGCGGCGGCTGCCGCCGGCGCCGCCCGCGAACAGAATCGGCAGAACCGGGAAGACGCAGGGGGAGATCGCCGTGACGACCCCTGCGCTGAGAGCGATCGGGATGAGCAGGATGAATCGCGCGTCCATGCGCTACCTCGGTAGTCCTTCGACGACGCTAGGCGTTACGCCTCTGCGGCAGGAGCGGTTTCGGGCTCGGGCTCCGGCCGTGCACCGTCCTGCTGCTGCTGCTGCTGCTGCTGCGCTTTCGCCGCCGCGCCCTTCTTCTTGCGCTTGCGCCGGCGCCGCCGCGACCGGCCCGACGCGGCCTTCGGCGCCGGCAGGTTGTCGGCGAGCGCGTTCGCGACCTCCTGGATCGTGCCGAGCCGCTCGCGGGCAGCGTCGATCAGCTTGTTCGCGCGCGGCGTGTACCCCTCGGCGGACGCGAGCAGCGCCGCGCCGACCTCACGCGGCTGCTCGAGCGCCGCGTTGACGAGCTTGGCCGCGTTCTCCTCGTGCCGGTGACCGCGCGAGTTGGCCAGCGCGCCGAGCAGCCGCTTCGCCTCCGGGAACTCGCCGCTCGCCCGCCGGTCCTGCACCTTCCGCGTAGCGCGCGCGAGCCGCCACGTCCACCGGGCGAGGATCTGCTCCGGCGCATCGACCTTCCCTTCGCCGAGGGCGCGCAGCAGCGTGCGGACGCCCTGGCTGCGGTCCTTGTCCCAGGTGGGCGCCTGGGTCACCAGCGTGACCAGGTCGTCGAAGCTGGCGCGGTCGACGGTCATCGAGACGCGGTCGGCGAGCGCGGTCAGGCGCAGGCGCCGGTTCGGGTTCTCGGCGGCGCAGGCGTTCAGGAACTGCTCGAGCGCG
>DASPRN010000128.1:0-16757 GCA_035624425.1 Gaiellaceae bacterium | reverse complement strand
AGTCCCACAGGAAGTTGAGCCCCGTGCCCGCCGACCGCGGGCCCATGGCCGAGTAGCGAATGCCGCGGGCTCCGAGGACGCCGCGAAGCGCCTCGTCGTCGACTCCCTCGCTCACCAGGTCCGCGACGGACATCGGCAGGAGGCGCAGCGTCTCGCGGACCTGCGGCCCACCGAGCTGCCGGAGAGCGTTCACGAGCGTCAGGCCCTTGAAGGCATCTGCGGGAGCGGCAGACGCGAGGTCGGGAGGCTCGACAGCCTGGACGCGGGCCAGGAAGGAGGCGAGAGACCGGATCTTCCGGTCGAATGCGAGGAAGACCTCCGCGCCACCCGGCCCTCGTGTTCGAAGCTCGTCCGCCGTCCGGGCCGGGTCGCGCCACAACGTCAGGCCGGGCCCGTCGGAGGACGGTGCGAAGGCCACCACGTCGGGCTCGACGACTCGAAAGCCGCGCGAATCAAGCCCGAGGTCACGGACCACCGCGGCGCGCAGACCCCCGATGCCGTCTGCCGCAACCGGCGCGCGCACGCCCGGGGCAACCTCCTCGGTCGTCAGTGCACCACCTGGACGGTCGCGCCGCTCGACGACGAGCGTTCGCAGCCCCGCTTTCGCGAGGTACCCGGCCGTCACGAGGCCGTTGTGGCCGGCACCGACGACGACGGCGTCGTACTGCTCGGCCATGGGAGCCTCAGGCCGCCTTTCTCGCACGGAGCGAGCGCAGGGCCCGGAGGGCGGCCAGGCGTCCCGGCGCCCCCATGATCCCTCCTCCCGGATGCGTGGCCGAGCCACACATCCAGAGGTTCTGCAGCGGCGTCCGGTACCGCGCCCAGCCCGGGACCGGGCGGCTGAAGAACAGCTGCTCGAGCGAGAGCTCCCCCTGGAAGATGTTTCCCTCCGAGAGCCCGAACCGGTCCTCGATGTCCTTCGGCGTCAGAGCCTGTGCGTGCAGGATCAGCCGGCGGATGTTCGGCGCGCGCTCCTCGATGGTGTCGATCACGGTTTCCCTGAACGCGTCGCGCCGAGCGTCGTCCCACTCGTCACCGTCGGCCAGGTGGTAGGGCGCGTACTGGACGAAGCAGCTCATGACGTGCTTCCCCGGCGGCGCCATGGACGGGTCCACGAGGGTCGGGATGATCATGTCGATGTACGGACGCCGGCTGAAGCGCCCGGCCTTTGCGTCGTCGTATGCCAGCTCCATGTAGTCGACGCTCGGACTGAAGCTGATCGCCCCGCGCAGGTGCTCGCCGACACCCGGCAGGCACGTGAAGTCGGGCAGCCCGTCCAGGGCGAGGTTCACCTTCCCGCTCGAGCCGCGGTATCGGTAGTGGTCGACCTCCTCGAGGAACGAGGAGTCGAGGAGGCCGGGTTGCACGAGTCGGACGAACGTCTGGTGCGGATCCAGGCTCGACAACGTGACTCGCGCCGTCAATTCCTCGCCCGAGCTCGTCACGACGCCCGTCACTTCGTCGCCTCGGGTAGAGAGTTGCTCCACGGTCGTCTCGGTCCGAATCTCGGCGCCGAACGACCGCGCCGCGCTCGCAATCGCCTCGCTGACGCCCCCTGTTCCTCCCCTGGGGATGCCCCACGCGCGCAGGACGCCGTCGATCTCGCCCATGTAGTGATGGAGGAGAACGTAGGCGGTCCCCGGCGAGCGGATCCCCTGGAAGGTGCCGATGATCCCCGATGCGCTCATCGTCGCCTTGAGCGGGTCGGTCTCGAACCACTGGTCGAGGAAGTCTGCGGCACTCATCGTCATGAGCTGAATGAAGACGGCGCGCTGGTCACCGGACAGCTCGTTGAAGGAGCGGGCGAGACGAGCAACCGGGAACCATTCGCGAGGATCGAGCCTGCCGGGGTCCGGCGGTGTCATGGACAGGATCGGCTTGACGAACCTCGCCATCTCGACCATCAGGCGGCCGTACTCGTCGTAGGCTTCGGCGTCGCTCGGCGACCACCGGCGGAGCTCACGGGCCGTGCGGCCGTGGTCGTTGACGCGCCACAGATAGTCGCCTTCGAGTGGCGTGAACGTGCCGTCGAGCGGCAGGATCTCGAGCCCGTGCTTCGGCAGCGCGAGCTCCCGCACGATCTCGGGGCGAAGCAGCGACACGACGTACGAGGCCACGCTGAAGCGGAAGCCCGGGAACACCTCCTCGGTCACCGCCGCGCCGCCGAGAACGTGCCGCCGCTCGAGCACGACGACCCTGAGGCCGGCCCGCGCGAGGTACGCCGCTGCCACGAGGCCGTTGTGCCCGCCGCCGATGACCACGGCGTCATATGAATCGCGATCGGTCAAAGCCGCCCGACTATATTTGCCGCCCATGCCCACACCGTTCGACATGGAGACCGTCCAGCGCGGAGCGCGGCTGCGGCGCAGCCCCTTCTACGAGGCGACGCAGCGCTACGGCCCCAAGGGCTTCACGGTCTACAACCACACGCTCTTCCCGATCAACTTCGACGATTTCGAGGCCGAGTACTGGCACCTGCTCGATCACGTGACGCTCTGGGACGTCGCGGTCGAGCGCAATGTGGAGGTGACCGGGCCGGACGGCTTCCGCTTCGCGCAGCTGCTCACGTGCCGCGACCTCAGCAAGTGCGCGGTCGGCCAGGGGAAGTACGTGCTCATCACGGCGCCGGACGGCGGGATCCTCAACGACCCGGTGATGCTGCGGCTGGACGAGAACACGTTCTGGTTCGCGCTCGCCGACAGCGACGTGCTGCCGTACGCGAAGGGGCTCGCCGCGCACGCGGGGATGGACGTCCAGCTCTCGGAAGCCGAGGCCTACCCGCTTCAGATTCAGGGCCCGAAGTCGAAGGACGTCGTGCGCGACCTGTTCGGCGAGGAGATCCTCGAGCTTCGCTACTACCACTTCCGCCGGCTCGAGCTCGACGGCATCCCGCTGATCCTGACGCGCACAGGCTGGACCTCCGAGGTCGGATACGAGATCTACCTCCTCGACGCCGCGCGCGGCGACGACCTGTGGGAGCGGATCATGGGAGCGGGCGCGCCGTACGAGATCCGCCCGACCGGGCCTGTCGACGTCCGGCGCGTCGAGGGCGGGATCTTCAACTGGGGCGCCGACATGAACTACGAGAACAACCCCTACGAGCTGGGCCTGGACCGGCTCGTCGACCTCGACTCGGACGCCGACTTCGTCGCGCGCGACGCGCTCACGCGGATCCGCGACGAGGGCGTGAAGCAGAAGATCGTCGGCGTCGAGATCGAGGGTGACCGGCTGGAGATGAACGCGACGGCGTGGCCGGTCTCCGCAAACGGCGTGAGCGGGAGGGTGACCTCGGCCGTCTACTCGCCGCGGCTGGAGAAGAACATCGGGTACGCGTGGCTGCCGGTCGAGCACACCGAGCTCGGGACGAAGGTCACCGTGGAGACCCCCGGCGGCGCCAGGCAGGGGACGATCGTGGCGCTGCCGTTCTTCGACCCCGAGAAGCAGATCCCGAAGTCCTGAACCGCGGTGTCGGTCGGAACCGCGTTCTATCCCCGCACCGCCCCCCTCAACCAGAAGTTGCTCTGGAGAGAGTGGTCGGGCTACCTCGCTGCCAGCGCGTACCACGACTCCCACGAGATCGAGTACAACGCGATCCGGGAGGCGGCCGCGCTGATCGACGTCTCTCCCCTCTACAAGTACCTCGTCTCCGGCCCGGACTCCACGAGGCTCGTGGACCGCGTGATCACGCGGGACGCAGCCAAGCTCGCCGTCGGCCGCGTCTACTACACGTCGTGGTGCAACGAGCAGGGCTCTGTGGTCGACGACGGGACCGTGGCCCGCCTCGACGAGCGAGCGTACCGCTGGACGGCGGCCGATCCGTCGCTCCGCTGGTTCCGGATGAACGCCCGCGGCCTGGACGTCGAGATCGAGGACGTGAGCGAACGGCTGTCGGCGCTCGCCGTCCAGGGGCCGCTGAGCCGCGACGTGCTCGAGGCCGCGACCGAATCCTCCTGGGGCGACCTGAAGTACTTCGGGCGTCGAGCTGCAGTCGTCGCAGGTACCCCTGTCGACGTCTCAAGGACCGGCTACACCGGCGACCTCGGGTACGAGGTCTGGGTCGAGAGCCCCGACGCCGTGCAGGTCTGGGATGCGCTCGTGCAGGCCGGAGGCGCCTACGGGATCCGGCCGGCCGGGATGCTCGCCCTCGACGTTGCCCGGATCGAGGCGGGGCTCATCCTCATCGAGGTCGACTTCGACTCGGCGCGTCGCGCGCTCATACCGGAGCAGTCGTTCTCGCCGTTCGAGCTCGGCATCCTCGGCCACTTCGTCGACTTCGAGAAGGCCGCCGAGTTCGTGGGCCGTCGTGCGCTCGAACGCGAGCAGGAGCGAGGCGGTCCTCCGCGCCGGCTCGTCGGGCTGGAGCTCGAATGGGAGGCACTCGAGGGCCTCTACCGCAAGAAAGGCCTGACGCCCACGATCGAGCCTGCCGCTTCACGCGAGCCTCTCCCTCTCTACGTGCGGGGTCGGCAGGTCGGCAAGGCGACCAGCACCACGTGGAGCCCGATCCTGAAGAAGGTGGTCGCGCTTGCCTCTGTTCGGGCGGGCTCCAGCACGCCGGGCACGAGCATCGAGATCGAGTGGACGGTCGAGGCGCGCCGTCACCGGACGCCCGCAACCGTCGTGGAGCTGCCGTTCTTCAACCCGAGCCGGAAGACGTCGACCGGATCGACCCGTCACATCCCCGATCGTGCCCGGTAGAAAGCGGCACGACGCGGGCCGGATTCCCGACTTGACCTGGCCGCCGCCGACACGGGAAGATCGTCGGCGACAAGGAGGTGGAAGATGGCGTGGAAGACCATCGTCGTTGGAATCGACGACACCGAGGCGTCACAGCGGGCCCTCGAGCGCGCGGCTGACCTGGCGCAGGCTCCGGACGCCGAGCTCGTCGTGACGAGCGCAGCTGCGGTGCTGACCGGCATGGCCGCCGGCCACGGTGTCGGCCCCTGGGATCCGGCCGATTCGCCGGAGGAGCACCGCGCCGAGCTGGCGCACGCCCGCGACTACCTGCAGGGCCGCAACGTCACGGCCGAGTTCGTGCTCGGCGCAGGCGAGCCCTCCGACGCGATCCTGAATGTCGCCGAGGAGCACAACGCCGACCTGATCGTCGTGGGCACCCGCGAGGCGAAGCTCCTCGAGCACCTCATGAGCGGCAGCGTCAGCCGGGCCGTCGCAAAGAAGGCCCACACCGACGTCCTGATCGTCCACTGAGGCGGCGGCGTTGAGGACGGCCGCGCCGGCGAAGCCGGCCTGGCCTCCATGACGCCATCGCAAGCGATGCCTCGGCGCCGCCTCCCCGTCACTCGGGCGTCACGTAGGCGGCGGTGAGGCCGTCGACCTGGAAGGTCGCGCCGGTCCGGCCCATTCCGCCGCCTGCGCCCGTGATCACGACGACCTTGCCGTCGAGCCGCCCCATCTCAGGGATCCGTCGAGATGAACACGGTCTTGACCTCGGAGTAGCCCTTTAGCGCCTCCATCCCGAGCTCCCGGCCGAAGCCCGACTGCTTGAACCCGCCGAACGGCGTCTGGACACGGACGGAGCTGTTCGAGTTGACGGAGAGGACGCCCGTCTCGAGCGCCCGCGCGACGCGAAGCGCCCGCGCGCCGTCTCTCGTCCAGATCGACCCGGAGAGCCCGTAGGGCGTGTCGTTCGCGATCGCGATCGCCTCGGCTTCGTCGGCGAACGGGATCACGGCGGCGACCGGACCGAAGACCTCCTCGCGCGCAACCCGGTCATCGTTCGTCGCCTCCACGAGCGTGCACGGAAACCAGTAGCCGGGCCCTTCCGGCACCGGGCCGCGGAAGAGCGGCTCGCCGTTCAGAAACGACGCGACCGTCTCGCGGTGCTGCGCCGAGATCAGCGGGCCCATCTCCGTGGCCTCGTCCGCCGGATCGCCGACCACGACCGAGCCGGTGGCGGCGACGAGCAGCTCGACGAAGCGGTCGAGGACCGAGCGCTGGACCAGGATCCGCGAACGGGCGCAGCAGTCCTGGCCCGCGTTGTCGAAGACGGCGTACGGCGCAGCGGCCGCGGCGCGCTCGAGGTCGGCGTCCTCGAAGATCACATTGGCCGACTTGCCGCCCAGCTCGAGAGTCACGCGCTTGATCTGGCCGGCGGCGCCGCGCATGACCTCGCGGCCGACGTCCGTCGAACCGGTGAAGCCGATCTTGGCCACGTCCGGGTGCTCGATCAGCCGCTTGCCCACGACGGAGCCCGGGCCGGCGACGACGTTCAGGACGCCTTCGGGAATCCCCGCCTCGAGCGCCAGTTCGGCCAGGCGCAGCGCCGACAGCGGGGTCAGCTCGGCCGGCTTGAGCACGACGGTGTTCCCACACGCGAGCGCGGGCCCGAGCTTCCAGCTCGCGATGTTGAGCGGGAAGTTCCACGGAACGATCAGGCCGACGACGCCGAGCGCCTCGCGGAAGGTGGCCGCGACGCCGCCCGCGACCGGGATCGTCTCGCCTCCGTGCTTGTCGACGGCGCCGGCGTAGAAGTGGAAGACCTGCGCCACCATCGCGACCTCGCCGCGCGCTCCCGCGATCGGCTTGCCGACGTTCTGCGACTCGATCTGGGCCAGCTCCTCCGCATGCTCCTCGACGAGCTCCGCGAGTGTCCGCAGGAGACGCGAGCGGTCGTGCGGCGCGAGGTCTCTCCAGGCGGGGAACGCGGCTCTCGCGCGGGCGACCGCCTCGTTCGTCTCGTCCTCGCCCGCCCGGGGGAGCTCTGCGATCGGCTCCTCGGTCGCCGGGTTGACGACGGTGAGCGTCATCCTCGCTCGAAGAGCCGCTCGCGCTCGTAGCAGGTGACGACCTGGTCGAACAGCCGCTGCTCGGTGCGCGCGTAGTTGAGGTAGTGGTCGACCACCTGGTCGCCGAACGCAGCGCGCGCCATCGTGCTCGACTCGAGCCCCGCGATCGCCTCGACCATCGTCGACGGGAACCGCTCGACGTCCGACTCGTAGGCGTTGCCCTCGACGGGGTCTGGCGGCTCGAGCTTCCGCTCGATCCCGTGCAGTCCTGCCGCGATCAGCGCGGCGAAGGCGAGGTACGGGTTCACGTCGGCGCCCGGGATGCGCGTCTCGACGCGGAGGCTCGCGTCGTGGCCGACGACGCGGAAGCCGCACGTACGGTTGTCGCGGCCCCAGGCGAGCGTCGTGGGCGCCCAGCTCCCGACCATGAAGCGCTTGTAGGAGTTGATCGTCGGCGCGAGGAAGATCGCGAGCTCGCTCGCGCACGCGATCTGCCCCGCGAGGAAGTGGCGGAACTCGTCCGTCTCCCCGGCGAACGCGCTCTGCTCGCCGCGCCAGAGGCTCAAGTGGATGTGGCACGAGGATCCGACGACGTCGTGGTAGGGCTTGGCCATGAAGGTGATCGAGCACCCGTTCTGGTACGCGATCTCCTTTGCGCCGTTCTTGTAGACGACGTGATCGTCGGCGGTCTTGATGGCGTCGGCGAAGCGGAAGTTGATCTCGTGCTGGCCCGGCCCGGCCTCGCCCTTCGAGTTCTCGACGACGAGCCCCGCGCCTTTCATGTCGTTCCTGATCTGACGGATCAGGCCCTCGTCGTAGGAGCTCGCGAGGATGTGGTAGTCGAGGATGTACGGAACCGAGGGAGTGAGGTCGCGGTAGTGCTTGGCGTGCGCCTCCGCGTAGGTCTCGCGGTAGAGGAAGAACTCGAGCTCCGAGCCGAGCATCGGCGTGAGCCCGGTCGCCTCGGCCCGCTCGATCTGCGCCCGCAGCACCTGGCGCGGCGACGGCCGGACCGGCTCGCCGTCGTGCCAGAGGACGTCGCAGAGCACGAGCGCCGTTCCGTCGAGCCATGGAATGCCGCGCAGCGAGGCGAGGTCGGGCGCGAGCGCGAAGTCGCCGTAGCCGCGCTCCCAGCTCGCGATCCCGTACCCGGGGACGGGATCCATCTCCATCTCCAGCGCGAGCAGGTAGTTGCACCCCTCCACGGGATGCCCGGCCTCGAGCTCCTCCAGGAAGAACTCCGCGTCGACGCGCTTGCCCATCAGGCGGCCCTGCATGTCGGTGAAGGCGACGACGACCGTGTCGATCGCGCCTCTGCCGACCTCCGCTCTGAGCTCGTCCACCGAGAGCACGGCCGAATCCTCCCTGAAATTCGTCCCCTTGACAGAACCTTGGGAAAGGCGGGTAAATACGACCATACGAACTGGGAGGGAGGATGAGTAGCGGACCCGAGGTTTCGCACGAAAGCACCGCCGTTCTAGACGACCGGGCGCAGCTCCACAGGCTCGGCTATGCGCAGGAGCTGTTCCGCTCGATGGGCGGGTTTCAGAACTTCGCCATCTCGTTCACGATCATCTCGATCCTCGCCGGCTGCTTGACGTCGTACGCGATCGCGTTCAACCAGGGCGGGCCGGTCGCGATCACGTGGGGCTGGCTGATCGTCGGCGGCTTCTGCATCGTCGTCTCGCTCGCACTGGGCGAGATCGCGTCGACCTACCCCACCGCAGGCGGCCTCTACTTCTGGTCGTCGAAGCTGGGCAGTCCTGCGTGGGGTTGGTTCACCGGCTGGTTCAACCTGGTCGGCCAGATCGCCGTCACAGCCGCCATTGGTTTCGGCTGCGCGATCTTCATGACCTCGTGGCTCAATCTGATCACGGACGGGAGCTACGGCAACACGTACCACTGGATCTACATGACCTACGCCTTCATCATGCTCGGCGCCGGACTGATCAACATGTTCAAGGTGTCGATCACAGCGGCACTGAACTCCTTCTCGGCCTGGTGGCACATGCTGGGCGTGCTGTTCATCGTCTTCGTGCTGATCATCGTGCCCGACCACCACAGGTCGGTCGGCTACGTCTTCGGCCAGACGATCAACAACACGGGCTTCGGCGGAGGCAAGACGACGGGGATCGTCTTCTTCTACGTCTTCCTCACCGGGCTCCTGATGGCGCAGTACACGATCACCGGATATGACGCGTCGGCCCACATGAGCGAGGAGACGCGCAAGGCCTCGATCGGGGCCGCGTGGGGGATGGTCATGTCGGTCGTGGTTTCGGTGATCTTCGGGTTCATCCTGCTCGTCGCGGTCACGTTTGTCGTTCCGAGCGACAAGGGCGCGGCTGCGGCCGGGACCTACGTCATCAGCTACATCTGGACGGTCGCGTTGAGCAAGACCTGGGCCGAGATCCTGCTCTTCATCGCCGTCTTGGCGCAGTGCTTCTGCACGATCGCGTCGACGACCTCGGCCTCGCGGATGATGTTCGCGTTCTCCCGCGACGGTGCCGTACCGGGCCACCAGCTCTGGAAGCGGGTCTCGAAGGTCGACCGCATCCCGATCTACACGGTCTGGGCGATCATCGTGCTCGCCTTCCTGACGCCTCTGCCCGCCTGGTGGTACGGCTACACCGGCTATGCGGCGTCGACCGCGGTCGCGGTGATCGGCCTCTACATTGCATTCATGCTGCCGATCATCCTCAGGCTCCGCGCAGGCGAGCGGTTCGAGCGGGGGGCCTGGAACGTGGGCCGCCACTACAAGTGGATCGACTGGATCGCGATCCTCTGGATCGTCTTCATCTGCATCGTGTTCATGCTTCCGTTCAGCTACAACGGCGTGCCGTGGAACACGCCGTACCTCTGGACGGTCTTCAACTACACCCCGATCATGGTCGGCGGCGCGTTCCTCCTCTTCGGAGGCTGGTGGGTGCTCTCGGCCAAGAAGTGGTTCAAGGGACCGATCCGCCAGGGCACCGAGGAAGAGCTCGAGCGGATCGAACGGGAGTTCGATGCGGGAGAGGCCGCGCCGGCTCCAGCCGCTCCGTAAAGCAAGGCTCAGCCCCTGAGCCGCTCTCCGGCGGGATCGAAGAGCGGCTCGGGGGCAACCTCGCCCCCGACCCAGTCTCCGAAGATCTCTACCTCGACCGGCTGCCCGTGCTCGGCCCGCGCGGCCGGGACGTACGCGTAGGCGATCGAGCGCTCGACGGTGTACCCGTAGCCGCCGCTCGTCACGCGGCCGACGAGCTCTCCGTCGATGCGCACCGGCTCCGACCCGAGCGCGACCGACCGAGGATCCGAGAGTACGAGACAGGCGAGCCTGCGCTCGGGCTCCTGTGCTTCGAGCAGAGCCTCGCGCCCCATGAAGTCTCCCTTGTCGAGCTTGACCGCGAAGCCGAGCCCGGCCTCGTAGGGCGTGTCGTCCGGGGTGATGTCCGCGCCCCAGACCCGGTAGCCCTTCTCCAGCCGGAGCGAGTCGATCGCCTTGTAGCCGCCGGCGACGAGCCCTTGGCCGCGTCCGGCCTCCCAGAGCGTGTCCCAGAGCGCGAGCCCGAACTCCGTCGGGCAATAGAGCTCCCAGCCGAGCTCGCCCACGTAGGTCACGCGAAGCGCAAGGCAGGGAACCGGTCCGACCGCGAGCTCGCGCGCGCGCATGTACCCGAACGCGAGCTGGTCGGTCGTCGTCGCCTGCAGGATCTCGCGAGCTGCCGGCCCCCAGAGACCGAGGCAGGCGAGCTTCGAGGTCACGTCCTCCACCAGCACGGAGCCGTCGTCCGGCGCGTGTTGGCGGATCCAGGCCAGGTCGTGGCGGCCGAAGGCCGTGCCGGTCACGATCCGGAAGCGATCCTCTGCGAGCCGCGTGACCGTGAAGTCGCACTCGATCCCGCCGCGCGCGTTGAGCATCGAGGTGTAGGTGATCTGACCGACCTCGCGTGCGACCCGGTTGTCGCAGACTCGTTCCAGGAAGCTCGCCGCCCCCTCGCCCGAGACGTCGATCTTGGCGAAGCTCGTCTCGTCGAAGAGCGCCGCGCTTTCACGGCAGGCGCGGTGCTCGGCTCCAATCGCGGGCGACCACAGTCGTCCCGCCCAGCCACGAGGCCGAAGCGACTCGTCGCCTGCCGCGGCGTTCGGCTCGAACCAGTTGGCGCGTTCCCAGCCCGACTTCTCGCCGAACGCGGCACCGAGCTCCCTCAGGCGGGCATAGGCGGGCGAGAGGCGGAGCGGCCGGCCCGCCTCCCGCTCGTGGCCGGGGTACTTGACGTCGTAGTACGTCGAGTAGATCTCGAGTGTCCGCGAGAGCGTGTAGTCCCGGCTCGCGTAGTGGGCGCCGAAGCGGCGCGAGTCCATCTCCCAGACGTCGAAGCCCGGCAACCCGTCGACGAGCCACTCCGCGACGAGCTTCCCCATCCCGCCCGCACCGGCCAGGCCGTGCGCGCAGAACCCGGCCGCGACCCAGAAGCCTGGCAGCTCGGTGGGGCCGAGGATGAACTCGCCGTCCGGAGTGAAGGCCTCGGGGCCGTTGACGAGCCGGATCACCTCGGCCTCGCCCAGCTCGGGGACCCGGACGAGGGCATTCGTCATCAGCTCCTCGAAACGCTCCCAGTCCTCGGCGAGCAGCTTGCCGTTGAAGTCGGGCGGGATCCCGTCCAGGCCCCAGGGCGCGGGGTAGCGCTCGTACCCGCCCATCACGAGGCCGCCCGACTCGCCCCGGAAGTAGACGAGTAGCGAGGGGTCGCGCATCGTCGGCACGTCGAGCGGCACGCCGTAGGGTTTCGTGATCAGGTACTCGTGGGCCATCGGGATCACCGGCACGTTGACTCCCGCCAGCCGGCCGAGCTCGGCCGCGAACATGCCGCCCGCGTTTACGACAACCTCGGTCTCGATCGAGCCCTTGTCCGTCTCGACGCCGGTGACACGGCCACTGTCGGTACTGATCGCGGTCACGCGGGTGGTGGTCGCGATCTCGGCTCCGCCACGCCGCGCGCCCTGGGCGAGCGCGAGCGTGAGCTGGCTCGGGTCGATGTAGCCGTCTGTCGGCAGGTAGGCGGCGCCGAGGACGCCATCGGTCGACATCGGCGGGAAGAGCTCCTGGGCCTCCGCCGACGAGATCAGCTCCAGTGGGAGCCCGAACGTCTTCGCCCAGCCGGCCTGCCTGGAGAGCTCCTCCATCCGCTCCTCGGATGAGGCAAGGCGGAGCGAGCCCACCTCGTGCCAGCCGGTCTCGAGGCCGACCTCCTCTCCCAGCGACCGGTAGAGCTCGACCGAGGCCATCATCATCCGCGTGAGCGAGAGCGAGCCGCGCAGCTGGCCGACGAGCCCGGCCGAGTGGAAGGTCGAACCGCTCGTCAGATCCGCGCGCTCGACGAGCACGATGTCGTCCCAGCCGAGCTTCGTCAGCCAGTAGGCGATCGCGCAGCCGCCGACGCCGCCGCCGATCACGACTGCCCGCGCGCGCGCTCTCACGCGAGTGCCGCCTGGAAGCGCGGCTCGCCCGCCGTGCCCTCGAGGCGCTCGAAGTGCTCGCCGGCGTACGCGACGAAGTCGAAGTCGAGCTCCGAGATCCCCTGCTGGACGACGCCCCACATCGCCTCGCGAAAGTCGGACATGAAGCGCATCAGCGTCAGCGCGCGCGTATCGCTCGAACCGTAGGCCGCGAGGAGGGCGCGCTCGCCGTCCGCGTCGAGCCCGTTGTTGACAGAGAAGTTGGCCAGGTCGAAGAACGGATCTCCCATGCCCGCGTACTCCCAGTCCACGATCCAGACCCGCTCTCCGTCGTCGATGAAGTTGGCTGCGAGCAGGTCGTTGTGGCAGGTGAGGAGCGGCGCGCCTTCGCGCTGTGTCTCGATCCGCCGCGCAAGCTCGTGCGCCCTCTCGTACGCGGGAGGGACGGTGACGCCGTGCTCGGCAGCGGTCGCCGCGTAGGTCTCGACGACGCGGAACGAGTCGAAGCGGCTGGAGATGGGTTCGGCCGTGTGGAGGCGGGCGAGGAGCCCGCCGACGGCCGCGGGCTCCGCGCGGCCGACATCGCCCTCGACAAAACGCGTCACGAGCACGCCGCCCGCGAAGCGAACCACCTCCGGGCCGATGCCGAGGCGCGCGGCCATGAGCGCAGCCTCGTGCTCGTGCTCCCGGTCGATCCCGAGCAAGGCCGTGTCCTTGCCGCCGATGCGCAGAACGAGCGTCTCGCCGCCGACCGAGACCTTGAAGTTGTGGTTGGTGATCCCGCCGCCGAGCGCCTCGACCTCCACGTGTTGTCCGGGCCAGAGCTGCCCGACCACCTGTTCGACGCGCATGCGCGATCCTAGACTCGTGGCGGCGCTGCTCTTCGACTTCAACGGGACGCTCTCGGACGACGAGGGCGTCCAGTGCGCGATCTTCCGCGAGCTCTTCGCCGAGCAGGGGCGCCCGCTGAGCGAGCACGAGTACTTCGACGTGCTGGCCGGCCGGTCCGACCCGGAGATCGTGGAACGCTGGCTCGGAGCCGGGCATCCGGCGACCGGTGAGGTGCTGGAACGCCGCGTCCAGCTCTTTCGGGAGCGAGCCGGAGACGGCTCGACCGTGCCGCCGCACGTGCGGGAATCCGTACTCCGAGCGGCAGGACGGTCCCGGCTCGCCGTCGTGTCGGGGGCCGTGCGCTCCGAGGTCGACACGGTGCTGCGGGCGGCCGGCGTCGACGTCTTCGAGGTGATCGTCTCGACCGAGGACGTGACGCGAGGCAAACCTGATCCCGAGGGCTACCTTCTCGCGCTCCGGCGGCTCGGGTTAGCGGCAGCCGACGCCGTCGCGATCGAGGACGCGCCTCCCGGGATCGCGGCTGCGAAAGCGGCGGGACTGAGCTGCGTGGCCGTGCTCGGAACTGCTCCGCGCGAGCGGCTCGGGCAGGCCGACGAGATCGTTCCAAGACTCGACGCCGGGCTCGTCGACCGGCTACTCGCCCGGTAGGCCCCCCGCCGGCCGCTTCGGGCCGGCGGGGCCGCCGATCGTGCTAGAGACGCCGCCTGGCGACGCGCCTCGACGTTCGCCGCGCGACGCGACGACTGGGTCCGAACATGTCACACCTCCGTTTCGTCGGATCGGAGCGAAGCAGTCTCGATCACGCCCGCGCCACCTCCGCCTGCTTCTCCATCGCGTGCAGCTCCTCCGCTTCCTTCTTCGTCATCAGCCCGATCTCGACCAGGTCGAGCGGGCTGATCATCCCGTCGGCGATGCGGAAGCCACCCGCGCTCGCGATCGCGTTGCGAAGCGGCACCGCCCAGTGGTGCTCGATGAGGACGAGGGCCGCAGCCGAGTCGTTCGGGATCTCCTCGAGGACGTCCCAGGCGAGCTCGTCCGAGAACACCTCGAGCCCTTCCTCCTCGACTTTCTCGGCGCCCAGTTCGGCGCCCGCCTCGAAGCCCTTGTCGCCCTCGATCCCGAGGCCGATCAGAGCCGCGACCTTACTGCCGAGCTCGACAGCCTCTTCGTGAGTGAGGTTGCTGAGGTGCCTGACCTCGATCTCGCCCTCGGCGTCCTTGTAAACGGCGAGCGCGTCGATCACGCGGACGGTGTCGCTCTCGCGGAGCTTCTCGAGCTCCTCGATGATCTGGCCGTGGAAATCGGGATGTTCGAACCCGATCACCAGCAGCTGTACCGGTCCGATTGCCATTGCGTTCCCTCCTTTCTCATGGGCGCCGACGCCCTGTGCGACGGCGTGAATGGCGAGCTCCAGGCTCACGCTCGCGGCGTCGGCGGTCGGAAAGGTCACGTGGATTTGGCCCTCCTTCCGAACCGGGCAAACCCGCCAAGCCGACCATCTCCAACAGCCGAGCCGAATACATCGGACGCACTCCGGATCCTCCATCCGTAGGAACCCGCAGGCCCTCCAGGAGTGCGGCCTCCTCGGGATGTGGGGTCAGGTCGTGCTCGCTGGCCGGGCGCTTGATCCCGCTGACCGCGGGTGAGCGAGCCCTCGACACCGTGTAGGTACACCCCTCGGATCGGGATGCTGGCACCCTTGAATGTGCGTCCTCTGACCACGATCATCTCCTCTTGAGAGGCGATACGAGGCAGCCCGAAGGAGGTCCGAAGATGTGGAAGGCAGGCATCGGCAAGAAATCGAGCTCCGCGCCGAGAAAGCTACACCTCGCACAAAGGCCTGGTGCGCTTGCTCCCCGAGCAAAAGAGGCATCGATGGTCGGCCGACCCGGATGGCCGGCAGGCGTGGTCTTCGCTGCGGTGGCGGTCTTTTCGCTCGCCGCTCTCGCCCTCTCCGCATCCGCTGCCTCCTCGCAGGACCGAACGTCCGGAGCAACGAAGGCGCTCCACGTGACGAAGGACTGCTCCGGAGACAAGGGCGGCGCCGGCGGCTTTTGCACGATCAGGTCATCGAACGTCAAGGCGCTCAAGGTCGGCTCGAAGATCTTCTATCTGCAGGCGTGCTGCAAGGCTGAGCTGAACAGCGACACGGCCATCTACGCAGGGGGCCGCAACATCGCGGCCGGCCATTGCCTTCTTCATTACAACACCGGCAGAGGGCTTTGTACGTTCTCGGACGGCACGGGAACGCTCGCCGGGTTCCATGCCCGCGCCCGCGTCACGGCCGATAAGTCGATTCCGAACCTGTGGCACTGGGACGGGACGTACGGCTTCAGTAACGGCTAGCTGAGATGGCGAATCGGCCGGTGAGTGAACGGGTCGCTCGGCGGCTTTCGTCGCTTTCGGCCAAGTACATCGCCGTCTTCGCGCTGCTGGTAGCCATTCCGGCGATCGGTACGAGCGTGTACCTGCTCAACTCGTCCTACCAGGACAACAAGCGCGCCTTGACCCGGCTGCAGCAGGAGAAGGCGAAGTCCGTCTCGGTCACGATCGATCAATACCTCAAGGATGTCCTCGCGAGGATGAGAGCCGTGCAGGGCGTGTACTTGTCCTTCAGGGCGCGGGGCGCGGAGCTTGCACCACTGCTCGAGACCGACGCCACGGCTGCGTTCTACATCGACCGCGCAGGCCACGAGACGCTCGCAACGGGGGGCGGCGGACTCTCCCGCCCCCGGGGGAACTTGTCCCAACAGCGGGACGTTGGGCAAGCGGGGGCGACCGGGGTCTACTTCGGCCCGGCGTACGCTCCGCGGACCCTGTCCAACCGTGGCGAACGAGTGATTGAGGTCGTCGTTCGAGCGGCCAAAGGGGGAGGCGGCGAGCCGGCCGGAGGAAGTGGATTCGTCGGCGAGACGCTGGATCTGAGCGCTATTCAGAACCTCGTCGCGCATACGCGTCTCGGGACGTCCGGGTACGTCTACGTGGTCGACGCCAAAGGCGGTCCGATCGCTCACCCGAACGCCTCCGCCTTTACACATCGTTCGCTGCATCTTCCTCAGGTGACGGAGGCGCTGGGTGCTTCGTCGAGCACGGGATCGACGGTCGGCCGCAACCTCCGCGGCGAGAAGGTGTTGAGCACCTGGGCGACCGTCGAGCCGGTCGGCTGGAAGGTGTTCGTCGAGCAGCCGGAGAGCGCGGCGTTCGCGCCGGTCCGCGGGAAGATCTGGCGGACGGCGCTCCTGCTCGCGGCCTTCCTCGCCGCGGGCGTCGGCCTCAGCGTCCTGCTGGCGCGCCGTCTGGTCCGCCCGATCAAGCAGATGCGGACGGCGGCGGCCAGAATCGGCGCCGGCGCCTACGACGAGCGGATCGAGCTCCGCCGCGGCGACGAGCTCGGCGACCTCGCAGACGACCTCAACCGGATGGCCGCGAGCCTGCAGGCGTCGGTCAGAGGACTCGAGCAACGGGTGGCCGATCGCACAGAGGAGTTGCAGCAGGCGCTCGCAGAGCTCTCGCAGAAGGGCAGCGAGCTAGAGGTCGCGAGCCGGCACAAGAGCGAGTTCCTGGCCAACATGTCGCACGAGTTGCGAACGCCGCTGAACGCGATCATCGGCTTCTCGCAGGTGCTGCGGCAGCGGTTGTTCGGGGAGATCAACGCCAAGCAGGAGGAGTACCTCGACGACATCCTGGCGTCCGGACACCACCTCCTGGAGCTGATCAACGACG
>DASPRN010000070.1:0-20057 GCA_035624425.1 Gaiellaceae bacterium | reverse complement strand
GGCGGAGCGCACCTTCGGCCCCTGGCGGACGATGTCGAAGCCGGCCACTGTCGCGCGACCCGCCGTCGGCGGCAGCAGCGTGGTCAGCCTGTGCACCGTGGTGGACTTGCCGGCGCCGTTGGGGCCGAGGAAGCCGTAGATCTCGCCGGTCTCGACGGCCAGGTCGATCCCGTCCACCGCGCGTGTCTTCTTGAACACGCGCACGAGCCCCTCCGCCTCGATCGCCGGACCGTCCATCCCCGCACCTTAGTGCTCCGGCAGGCGCTACATGCCCGCGGCATCGCCTCCCGGAGCACTCGCGAGCGTCTATCGTCCCGGCCGTGCGCCTGGACAGTCGTCCCGTCGTGATCGCGGCCACCGTGGTCGGCATCCTGCTCATCGCGCTCGCGATCTACTACTGGGCCGAGCCGGCTCACGCGCTGCCGTCCTGGCTGCCCGGCCACGAGGCAGGGTCGAACCACCATCACGTGAAGCACGGGATCGCCTCGTTCCTCGTCGGGCTCGCCCTGCTCGTCTTCGCCTGGTTCCAGACCGGCCCACGGCGCGAACGCCCGGCCGCCTGACTTGCTCGTCGCCGCGTCGCTCATCTCCTACTGGCACGCGATCGTGCTCGGCCTGCTCCAGGGAGTGTCGGAGCTCTCCCCGATCTCGAGCCTCGGCCACAGCGTGATCCTGCCGCAGCTGCTCGGCTGGAACATCCACCAGAACGATCCCTACTTCATCACCTTCCTGGTCGCCACCCACCTCGCGACCGCCCTGGTGCTGCTCGGCTTCTTCTGGGCCGACTGGGTGCGGATCGTCAAGGGGCTCGGCCGCAGCCTGCGCGACCACGGCATCGACCCCGCCGACACCGACGCGAAGCTCGCCTGGCTCCTGATCATCGGCACGATTCCCGCCGGGATCCTCGGGCTCCTGCTGGAAAACAAGCTCCGCCACGTCTTCGCCTCGGCGACGTCGGCGTCGTTCTTCCTGATCCTGAACGGGTTCATGCTCTTCGGCGCCGAGCTGCTGCGCCGGCGCGCGCCCCAGGTGGAGCAGGACGACGACGCGCGAATCGCGCGCCAGGTCGGCTGGGGCGGCGCGTTCGGCGTCGGCGCGGCGCAGGCGCTGGCGCTCGTCCCCGGCTTCTCGCGCTCGGGGGCGACGATGGGCGGCGGGCTGCTCGTCGGGCTCTCGAACAAGGACGCGGCGCGGTTCGCCTTCCTGCTCGCGACGCCGATCATCGGCGCGGCCGCGGTCCTCAAGCTGCCGGAGCTGCTCGGGTCGCAGGGCAACGGCGTCCGCGGCCCGGCGCTCGTCGGCGCGCTCTGCGCGGCGCTCACCGCCTACCTCGCGGTGCGCTTCCTGATGCGCTTCTTCGAGACAAACACGCTGATCCCGTTCGCGGTCTACTGCGTGCTCGCGGGCACGGCGTGCACGCTCTATTTCGCGTTTACGTAACTCCTTCGTGACGAAACACGCGCGCGGGGCTGCTCCTCGTGCCGGCCACCGGTATTCGTGGGCGAAACGACGAGAGGAGCTCAGATGCACCTACCTCGAAGACGCCTGCTGCTGCTCGCGGCCGTCGTGCCGGCGCTGGCCGCCGGCGTGGCGCTCGCGGCGCACGGCTCTCCGCACAAGCGGGCGAACGGCGTCATCTACGCATGCGCGAGAAAGACGAACGGGCGGCTGCGCATGGTCAAGGCCCCGGGCTCGTGCCTCCGCACCGAGACCGCGGTCTCCTGGAACGCGCACGGGCCGGCCGGGCCGCACGGGCCGACCGGGCCGGCAGGAGACCGCGGGGCAACCGGACCGCAGGGCGCGCAAGGGATCGCCGGCGTCCCGGGCCCGCCGGGGGCAACCGGGCCGGCGGGCCCGCCCGGTGCGACCGGGCAGCGAGGCGCGACCGGCCCTGCCGGCCCCGCGCTCGGCTCGCTCGACCAGCTGGCCGGCACGCCCTGCCACGGCGGCACCGGCACGCTCGCGGTCTCCTACGCAGCCGACGGGACCGCCTCGCTCGCCTGCTCGGCGGGCGGCGGAGGCGGCGGCTCGGGCGACGTCCGAATCAACGAGTTCATGACCGGCCTGTCCGGTGCCGCCTCGAACGAGTTCGTCGAGCTCTACAACAGCGGCTCCGCCGCAGTCGACCTGAGCGGCTACAAGCTCGTCTACCGCTCGGCCGCCGGGACGAGCGACACGAGCCTCGGCACGATCGCCGACGGGACGAGCCTCGCCGCGGGCGCGTTCTACCTGTTCGGTGGCAGTGCCTACGCCGGCCCACCGGCCGCCGACCAGAGCTTCTCCGCCTCGCTGGCCGCGACCGGAGGCGGGCTTGCGCTTCGCGACGCGTCGGGCGCGATCGTCGACTCGGTCGGCTATGGCACGGCCACGAACGCCTTCGTGCGCGGTTCCGCGGCGCCCGCGCCGCCGAACTCGGCCGCGCCCGGTAACAGCGACGTGCGCCTGCCCGACGGGCACGAGAGCGGCGACAACTCGGCCGACTTCACCGTCAGCACCACGCCGACGCCGAGAGCCGCAAACCACTGAATCGCTGATTCCCTGGGGTGGGCGGCGCCGGGACCGCCCCTCCAATCACCCCAACGGGGCATGCCGGCCCCCGGGCCCTCGCCGATAGTCCGTGTGCGGAAAGCGATTCCGCATGGCATATGACGAACGACAACTGCGGCGAATTGGTCTCATCGATCAGCAAACCCTCGTACGGCGCCTCTCGCCCGAGCTCATGCTCGTGGATCCAGAGCTGGCCAGTCTGGCTCGTGAGGTCCTGCGCGACCCCGGTGAGACCAACGGAAAGGGGAGCATGTCTGCACTTCTAGGAACGCACGACCTCACGGCGAGCTCGGGGATCAGCCTCGCGTTCGAGCCTCCGCTCAGCCCACCGGTCGTGCGGGGCCCGATGGACAGCCCGATGGCTTCCTCGGCCCCCATGCCCCAGGAAGACCTGCCCATGCCCCCGCCGGCCCTCCGGCCGCCCGAGGCCCAGCAGCAGCCTGCCCCGGCGCCCGCTCCCGAGCCGGTGCCCGCGCCTGCGCCTGCTCCCGTCGCGCCTGAGGCTCCGGCCCAGCTCGAGCCGATTCAGGCTCCTCCCCCCGCTCAGGCTCCGCCCCAGCCCGATCCCGAGCCGCTGATGGCTCCCCCGGAGCCGGCTCCCGAGCCCGCCCCGCTGCTCCAGCCCCCGGCCCCCGCGCCGGAGGCGCAGCCGGAGCCGGAGATCGTGGCCCCCGACCCGGTCGTGCTGCCGACGATGGCGCCGCCCGAGCCGGAGCTTCTGCCGGTCGCAGCCCCCGAGCCCGAGCCCGCGCCCGAGCCCGCGCCGGTCGAGGTCGCGCTGCCGGCGGTCGAGCCGGTGACCCTGGCTCCGCCGGCCGCTCCTGCGCCGGTCGAGGCTCCGCCCGCGGCGGAGATCGCTCCGGAGACGGCGCCGGTCGAGATCGCGCCCGAGATCGCGCCGGTCGAGCCCGCGCCGGAGACCGAGCCCGTCGAGCTGACGCCGATCCAACTTCCCCCCGACCCATTCCTGCCCGCCCCGGCGCCCGAGCGGGAGCCCGAGCTCGTCGTCGAGCCGGAGCTTCCTGCCGAGCCCGCGATCGAGCACTCGATCTTCGAGCAGCTCGAGACTGTGGAGCTTCAGGGCCCGCGCGGCACGTTCAGGGTGATCGTCCGCCTGTCGGACGGCGAGGGCGTCGAGGTCGGCGAGTTCCGCGACTTCGGCACCGCGATGGAGGGCGCGCAGGAGGTGATCGAGCAGTTCTCGAACGCGAACGGCTCGTGGCCCTTCTACGCAGGCCGCTTCATCCGGCCCGACCTGATCGTCTCCGTCGACGTCGTCGACGGCTAGGCCCGGCGCCTAGGTCTCGACGCGGTCGAGGAAGCCGCCGACGACCTGGAGATAGCGCTGCGGCTCCTCGAGGTACGCCATGTGCGCGCTCTCCTCGAACAGCACCCACTCGGAGCCCGGGATCCCCCGGTGCAGCGGCTCGACGAGCGCCGGCGTGCACTCGTCGTAGCGGCCCGAGGTGATCAGCGCCGGGACGTCGATCTCGGCCAGTCGGTCGATCACGTCCCAGCTCCTGAGCGTCCCGGTGACGGTGAACTCGTTCGGGCCCCACATCGTCTCGTAGACCTGCGTGCCGAACTTCTCGCGTGCGCGCGCGAGAGCCTCAGGCTCGGGGTCGAGCCGGATGATGTGGCGGCGCTTGAACTCCTCCTCGGCCTGCTTCTCGTCGAGACCGGGAGGCAGGTCGGCCTGGAGCCGCAGCGTCTCCTCGGCCCAGCGGGGTGCGCTCGTCGGCGTCGAGTTGAGGATCAGGCTCTTCAACCCCGGCGGCTTCGTGAACGCATACTCGAGCGCGAGCATCCCGCCCCACGAGGAGCCGAACAGATGCAGCTCGACGAGCCCGAGCCCGTCGCGCACGCTCTCCAGCTGCTCGACGAAGGTCTCGACCGTCCAGAGCGAAGGATCGTCGGGCCGAGAGGACTCGCCGCTTCCGAGCTGGTCGTAGAAGACGACCCGCCGCCCCTGATCGGCCAGCGCCCCGAGCCCCTCGGCGAGTGGATCGTGGCACCCGCCGGGCCCGCCGTGCAGCGCCAACAGCGGCAGTCGACCCCGCTCGTCGCCGTCGCCGAAGACGAAGGCAGCCGTCTGCCACTCGCGGAACGGGAGCCGCGTCAGCCGATCGTCCAGGTGTCGCCCGCGGCCAGGAGGCCGGCGAGGTCGCCTTCGCCCTGGTCCTCGCGGGCGCGCGCGAGCTGCTCTTCCATCAGGCGGTCGTAGACCGGGCGCTCGACGTCCCGGAAGACGCCGATCGGGGTCGGGCCGTGGGGCGTGTGCGACAGCCGTGCCAGCGCGGCAGCGAGCGATGGGCTTTCGTGGTGCTCGTCGTGCACCATCAGCGCGTCCCCGCCGACGTCCGCGACGTCGACGATCTCGGCGGAGGCGTCCTCCCGGAGACGAACGCCGCGCTCGTCGTCTGCGCCGAACCGGATCGGCTTGCCGTGCTCGAGCTCGATGCGGTTCTCCTTGTGCTCGCGCACGGTGTCGAAGGCGCCGTCGTTGTAGACGTTGCAGTTCTGGTAGATCTCGACGAAGGCCGTGCCCGGGTGCGAGGCCGCGCGGCGAAGCACCTCGGTCAGGTGCGCGCGGTCGGTGTCGATCGAGCGCGCGACGAACGTCGCCTCGGCGCCCAGGGCCAGCGCGACGGGGTTGAACGGCCAGTCCAGCGAGCCCATCGGCGTCGTCTTGTTCACGGTACCGAGCGGCGAGGTCGGCGAGTATTGCCCCTTCGTCAGCCCGTAGATCTGGTTGTTGAAGAGCAGGATCTTCACGTTCACGTTCCGGCGCAGCACGTGGATCAGGTGGTTGCCGCCGATCGAGAGCGCGTCGCCGTCGCCGGTCACGACCCAGACCGAGAGGTCGGGCCGAGAGAGCGCGAGCCCGGTCGCGATCGCCGGCGCGCGACCGTGGATCGAGTGCATGCCGTAGGTCTGCATGTAGTACGGGAAGCGCGCGGCGCAGCCGATCCCTGAGATGAAGACGATCCGCTCGCGCGGCAGGCCGAGCTCCGGCATGAACTTCTGCACCGTCGCGAGGATCGCGTAGTCCCCGCAGCCCGGGCACCAGCGCACCTCCTGGTCGGAGGCGAAGTCCTTCGCCGTCAGCACCGGCAGGCCGTTCCCGGTTCCCCCGTTCTCGCTCAGTGGCGCGGCCTCCCCTCGTCCGCCGGCGGCACGTAGTCGGGCGGGAACGTCGCCGGTGCGCCCGCGCCGGCCGCCCACCCCAGGTTCAGCCGGATCCTCTTCGGCAGCTCCCGGAGGTTCACAGCAGGGCCTCCAGGGCTTCGGCGAGCTCGGAGGCCCGGAGCGGGAGCCCGCGCACGCGGTTGTAGCCCACCGCGTCGACGAGGAACTCGGCGCGGACGAGCTTCAGGAGCTGGCCGAGGTTCATCTCGGGCACGAGCACGCGGTCGTAGGCGCCCAGGACGTCCCCGGTGTTGCGCGGGAACGGGTTCAGGTGGGTCAGGTGCGCCTGCGCGACCTTCCCGCCGCCGTTCCGCACGCGCCTGACGGCCGCGGTGATCGGCCCGTAGGTGCCGCCCCAGCCGAGCACCAGCAGCGAGGCGCCGTCGGGGTCGTCGACGTGCAGCTCGGGGATGTCGGCAGCGATCCCGGCGACCTTCTGCGCGCGGAGCCGGACCATGTGGTCGTGGTTGTCGGGGTCGTAGGAGACGTTGCCGGTCTCGTCCTGCTTCTCCAGCCCGCCGATCCGGTGCTCGAGGCCGGGCGTGCCGGGGATCGCCCAGTCGCGCGCGAGCGTCTCGGGGTCGCGCACGTACGGGAGGAACTCGCCGTCGCGGTTCGGGCCGGTCGCGAACTCGGGCGAGATGTCGGGCAGCGACGAAACGTCGGGTAGCAGCCAGGGCTCGGAGCCGTTCGCGAGGTAGGCGTCCGAGAGCAGGTAGACCGGCGTTCGGTACTTCAACGCGATCCGGGCTGCCTCGAGTGCTGCGTCGAAGCAGCCGCCCGGAGTGGACGCCGCGACGACCGGCACCGGCGACTCGGCGTTGCGGCCGAACATGACCATCAAGAGATCGGCCTGCTCCGGCTTGGTCGGCATCCCGGTCGACGGGCCTGCGCGCTGGATGTCGAGGATCAGCAGCGGCAGCTCGAGCGTGATCGCCAGACCGACCGTCTCCGACTTGAGCGCCACCCCGGGGCCGCTCGAGGTGCACACGCCCAGGGCGCCGCCGAAACTCGCGCCGAGCGCAGCGCCGACCGCGGCGATCTCGTCCTCCGCCTGGAAGGTGCGCACGCCGAAGCGCTTGTGGCGCGAGAGGTGCTCGAGGATCTCCGAGGCCGGTGTGATCGGGTAGGCGCCGAGGAAGAGCGGCAGCCCGCTCTTGACGCTCGCGGCGATCAGGCCCATGCCGAGCGCCTGGTTGCCGGTGATGTTCCGGTAGGTGCCGGGCGGCATCTGCGCGGGCGCGACCTCGTATGAGACCACGAAGTCCTCCGAGGTCTCGCCGTAGGCCCAGCCGGCCTTGAACGCCTTGACGTTCGCCTCCGCGATCGCGGGCTTCGCCTTGAACTTGGCCTCGAGAAAGGCGACCGTCTGCTCGGTCGGCCGGTGGTAGAGCCACGACATCAGGCCGAGCGCGAACATGTTCTTCGAGCGCTCCGCCTCGCGCTTGCTCACGTCGACGTCCTTGAGCGCCTCGATGGTGAGCGTCGTCAGCGGCACCTCGTGCACGTGGTACCCGTCCAGGGAACCGTCTTCGAGCGGGTTCGCCTCGTAGCCGGCCTTGTCGAGGTTGCGCTCGGTGAAGGCGTCGCGGTTGACGATCACCGTCCCGCGCCTCTCCAGGTCGGGGAGGTTGGTCTTCAGCGCCGCCGGGTTCATCGCGACGAGCACGTCGGGCCTGTCGCCCGGCGTGAGGATGTCGTGGTCGGCGAAGTGGAGCTGGTAGCCGGAGACGCCCGGGAGCGAGCCTGCCGGCGCGCGGATCTCGGCCGGGAAGTCGGGCAGCGTCGACAGGTCGTTGCCGACGAGCGCGGTCTCGCTCGTGAACTGCCCGCCGGTGAGTTGCATCCCGTCGCCGGAGTCGCCGGCGAACCGGATCGTCACCTGCTCGAGCTGCTCGACCTGCTTGGCCACCGCCTACACCGTAGCGCGGACCACGGTGAGACCCCACGCCTCTCCGGAGGCGAACAGCTCGTCGGGATCGAGCTCGTCGCGCCAGCCCAGGAAATGGGGCTCGGGGTCGTCCTCGGTCGAGCCGTAGACGGCCAGGCGCTCCTCCCGCTCGGGCGCAGCCGGGCCGCGCTCGAGCTCCTCGAGCCGTCGCTCCGCCTCCTCGGCCGCAGGCCCTTCCGCGTACCCCTTAGGCATATGACCTGCTAGATCGAAGCGGCCCGAGTCCAAGGAGGTGCGCTGGACGGCCACCCGGGCGAAGTCCGCGCGGCCTCCCTGGTCGGCGCCGCCAAGTCGGCGCCTTAGGCATAGGGCCCGCCGGATCGAAGCGGCCCGAGTCCAAGGAGGTGCGTTGGACGGCCACCCGGGCGAGGCCCGCGCGGCCTCCCTGGTCGGCGCCACCAAGTCGGCGCCTTAGGCACCGGCTTCCGCCATGAGCGCGTCGAGGTCGACCGGCGCGTTGTACATCGCGACCCCGTTGCCATCGGCGGGCCGCGGCCACTCCTCCTCGGGCCGGTCGCGGTACAGCTCGATCCCGTTCTCGTCGGGGTCCCGCAGGTAGATCGCCTCCGAGACGCCATGGTCGGTCGCGCCGTCGATCGGCCAGCCCGCCTCGACCAGACGGCGGAGCGCGTCGCCGAGCGAGCGCCGGTCCGGGTAGCGGATCGCTGCGTGGAAGAGACCGGTCGTGCCGCGCGGCGGCGGCGAGGCGCCCCGCGACTCCCAGGTGTTGAGCCCGAGGTGGTGGTGGTAGCCGCCGGCGGAGATGAACACGGCCTCGTCGCCGTTGCGCTGCATGACCTCGAAGCCGAGGATGTCGCGGTAGAACGCGAGCGAGCGGTCGATGTCCGCGACCTTCAGGTGGACATGGCCGATGTCGACGCCGGGGTCGATGCTCACCGTGGCGACGATACCCCGAGTGCGCGAGTGTGTCGCGTGCAGCCTGAGCTCCCCAGTGTGTCCGGGGCGGGAGCGTCGCAGCCACTCCCGCCCCGTCTCGCAGCTGCGCCCTACGGGCCCCACGGGGTCGCGCCGTTCAGGGCCGCCAGGGCGAGCAGGCCCAGAACGACCAGCAGTGCCTTGATCCTGGCCATGAGCAAGCACCTCCTTTCGCGGAAATATGGAGAAACGGCTCCAGATGAAACCGATACCCAAACGGGGTAGCCATTTGTTGTCAAGTGACGGATCCTCCTTGACGATGTCCATCGCGGTGATAAAGATTGAAATCTGTGGTTGAGGGACGAGAGGGGACCGAGGAGACGATCGGGCAGCGTCTGCGCAGGCTCCGGCTCGAGCGTGGCCTCTCGCAGCGCGACCTGGCCGAGAAGGGTGTCTCCTACGCCTACATCTCCCGGATCGAGGGAGGCGCCAGGCGCCCGTCGGTGAAAGCGCTGCGGATGCTCGCGCGCAAGCTCGGGGTCTCGGCCGACTACCTCGAAACCGGCTCCGAGATCCGCGACACCGACGAGCGGGAGCTGAGGATCGCCGACGCGGAGCTCGAGCTGCGCCTTGCAGGCAGCTCGGAGGACGCCGAGCGGCGACTCGCCAGGCTTCGCGACGAGGCCATCGCGGCCGGCGATACGGTCTCGGCTTCGCGCGCCGGCATCGCGCTCGGGCTCGCCGCCGCCGCGATCGGCCGGAACGCTCAGGCGATCGAGCGACTGGAGGAAGGCATCGAGCTGGCACCGGTCTCCCCAGCCGCGAGGCCCGACGTCTTTGCCACGCTCGGCCACGCGTACGCGGCCGGCGGCCGTCCCGAGCGCGCGGTCGATGTGTTCGAGCGCTGCCTCGACGAGCTGAGCGAGCTCGACCCGAGGGACCTCGCCGCGGAGGTCCGGTTTGCGACCTACCTCAGCTACGCGCTCACCGACCTCGGAGACCTCGGCCGCGCGCAGGCCGTCCTCGACGAGACGCTGGAACAGGCGGACGAGTTCAGCGACGCCTACTCGCGCGTGCGCCTCTACTGGTCGCTCGCGCGCCTCAACGACGTGCGCGGGCGTCCGGCGGCGGCGCTCGACTGCGTCCGGCGAGCGATGGCGCTGCTCGAGGTCACCGACGACACCTTGCACCTCGCGCGCGCCCACCTGCTCTGCTCGGGGATCCTGATGACGCAGGGACGAGCCGACGAGGCGGGCCGGCATCAAGAAGCCGCGGAGCGGCTGTTCGGGCAGAGCCCGGACGTCGAGGATCTCGTCCAGCTCCGCCGTGAGCAGGCTCGCCGCGCCGTGCTGCTCGGGCACGGCGCGGAGGCGATCGAGCACGCGCGGGCCGCCCTCGCTGCCGCCGGCGACGAGTACCCGCACGAGAGCGGCCACGCCCTCTGGTCGCTCGCCGAAGGGTTGGCGATGACGGGTGAGCCGGATGAGGCCGACGCCACCTTCCGCGAGGCTACGACCCTGCTGGAAGAGCACGGGCATCGCAGGGATTTCGTCGAGGCATATCGCGCCTGGGGCAAGTTCCTGCGGAAGGCCGGCCGCGAGCAGGAGGCGCTCGAGGTGCTCGAGCGCGCCGCCGACCTCGCGTCGGAACCGCTGACCGTCGAAGCGCACAAGAGCCCGTGATCTCGGCCGCGGTTCGACCGCGCGGCCCCTTCTCGCTCCGCCTCTCGGCTCGTCACGCCGGGAACGCGACGCGGACCAGGGCGGACGGGCCGCTCGTGGCCGCACTCGCCGCGGGCGGCGTCGGGCGCGCCTGGCAGCAGCCGGACGGCACCGTCCAGCTGCGCGCGCCGGACGAGGCGGGCGTCGCCGAGCTGCGCTTCGTCCTCGCGCTCGACGACGACCACTCCGAGTTCCTCGAGCGCTTCCGCGACGACCCGTTGCTCGGCCCCGCGCTCCCTCGGCTGCGGGGCCTGCGTCCTGTGCGGCTTGCGACGGTCACGCACTCGCTCCTGCGCGCCGTCTGCGGCCAGCTGATCCAGGCAAGCCTCGCCCGGGCGATCGAGCGCCGCGTGATCCGCGCGTCGACGCTCGCCGTCCCGGGCACCCGCCTGCACGCTCCGCCGACGCCGGCCTCGTTCGCGCGGCTCGCTCCCGCCGAGCTGCGGCGGCTCGGCCTCGGCGCGCGGCGAGGCGCGACGCTCGTCCGGCTCTGCCGCTCGGTCGACGTCGAACGGCTTCGGTCGCTCCCGACCGCGGCCGCGGCGGACCGCCTCGAGCGGGAGCGCGGGCTCGGCCCCTGGTCGGTCGGCGTCGTCTGCCTCGAAGGCCTCGGCCGCTTCGAGCGGGGAATCACCGGCGACCTCGGGCTCGTCAAGCTCTGCTCGGCTCTGCGCGGCCGCCGGGTCGAGGCGTGGGAAACGGCGGAGCTGCTCGAGCCGTACGGCGAGTGGGCCGGTCTCGCGAGCGTCTACCTGCTCTCGGCTCACCGCCTCGGGCTCGTGCCGATGCCGCAGCGCGTCGCCGCCTAGACTCTTCCACGTGGTAGAGACCCGCCGCGTGGCGATTCTCGGCGCCGGCACGATCGGCGAGTCGCTCCTGCGCGGCCTGCTGAGCGGCGGCTGGCGCGAGCCCTCCGAGCTCGTCGTCACCGTCCGCGACGAGCAGCGCGCAGCCGAGCTGGCCGAGCACTGGGGCGTCGAGACGACCACGTCGAACTCCGAAGCCGTCGCGGGCGCCGCGCTGGTCGTGATCGCCGTGAAGCCGCAGGACTTCGACGCCCTCCTCGGCGAGATCGGCGGCCTCCTGACGCCCGAGCAGACCGTCCTCTCGGTCGCGGCCGCGATTCCGACCTCCGCGATCGAGAGCCGGATCGGCGCCGGCGTGCCGGTCGTCCGCGCGATGCCGAACCGCCCCGCCACAGTCCACGAGGGCATCGCCGGCGTCTGCGCGGGCGCGCACGCGGGCGAGGAGCACCTCGACCTGGCGGAGGAGGCGCTCAGCCATCTCGGCGCAGTCGTCCGCGTGCCCGAGCGGTACATGGACGCGGTCACCGCCGTGTCCGGCTCCGGCCCGGCCTACTTTGCGCTGGTAGCGGAGGCGATGATCGAAGCCGGGATCCTGCTCGGCCTCTCGCGCGAGGTGACGACGCAGCTCGTCGTGCAGTCGATGCTCGGGACCGCCCACCTGTTGCGCGACGACGAGGTCCACCCGTTCGAGCTGCGGGAGCAGGTGACCTCGCCCGGTGGGACGACGATCCGCGCGATCCGCGAGCTCGAGCGCGCCGGCGTGCGCGCAGCCTTCCTGAACGCGATCCAGGCAGCAATGGAGCGCTCACGCGAGCTGGCGGCCGGCGAGCTGTGACGCTCTACGGTGTCGAGCTCGTCCGGGTCGCCGACGCGGAAGAGGCGGCGCGGGTCATCGCTGATGAGCTCGTCGCCGCCGCGCGCGCCGGGCAGTCGATCGTGCTCACGGGCGGCACCACGCCCGGGCACGCCTACAAGCTCGCAGCCGAGGCGGAACCGGATTGGAGCGGCGCCGCGCTCTGGTGGGGCGACGAACGCAGCGTGCCGTCGGAGGACGAGCGCTCGAACTTCCGGCTCGCCCGCGAAAGCCTCCTCGCCGGCCTCTCGGCGCAGCCGCGCGAAGTCCATCGCATCCGCGGGGAGCTCGGCGCGGAGGCGGCAGCCGCCGAGTACGACGCCGAGCTGGACGGCGCGAGGCTGGATCTCGTCCTGCTCGGGGTCGGGACGGACGGCCACACGGCTTCCCTCTTCCCGGGCCAGCCGACCCTCGACGAGCGCTCGAGGCGGGCAATCCGGGCCGAGGCAAAGCTCGATCCATTCGTGGAGCGGGTGACGCTTACGGTCCCTGTCCTCTGCTCGGCGCCGGAGGTCCTGTTCCTCGTCACCGGCGAGCCGAAGGCCGAAGCGGTGGAGCGTGCGTTCGGCCGCCCGCCGGACCGGGGCACGCCCGCCAGCATGGTCCGCTCGGCTGGCGGCAGGACGCGCCTCGTCGCCGACGCGGCGGCCGCGTCGCACCTAGACGCCTAGACAGTCGGCGCCTCGCACCGTATATATAGGCGACCATGGCGGAGCCAAAGTCAGGCGAGCTCCTCGACGTGATGCTGCTCGACCGGCCCGAGCAGCTGAAGGCGCTCGGCCACCCGCTGCGCCTGCGCGTGCTGGAGATGCTCGGGACGAACGGGGAGGACAGCTTCACCAACCGCGAGCTGGCAAACGAGCTCGGCGTCGATCCAGGCCACCTCCACTTCCACGTGCGGATGCTGCTCCGGGCGGGGCTGATCGCACTCGCCGACACCGGTCACCGTCGCGAGAAGCCCTACCGCGCAGTCGCACGGACACTGCGCGTTGCGCCCGAGCTGCTGGCCTCCGGCCTGACGAGCGACCTGCGGGCGGCCATGCTCGACGAGGTGCAGCGCGGCTGGAGCGAGCACGGGGCCGAGGGCACGTTCCGCGCGGCTCAGGTGACCGGGCGCGTCACCGCCGAGCGGGCACTCGAGCTGATCGCGGACTTCGTCGGGCGCGTGCGCGATGCCGAGGAAGAGGACGCGGAGCCCCTGGTCATGACGACCTTCCTGCATCCGCCCACCGGCCGGTGAGCTAGTAGGAGGGCTTGACGAAGCCCGGTCTGAGCCGCCGGGCCTCGCTGTCCGCCCCGACGACGAGCAGGTTTCCGCCAAACCCTCCTAGCCGGGGAGAAGCGGCGAGGTCAACTCGGCGGCCATCCCGCAGCGCCCGGCGAGCGCCTGCAGGACGAGCACCGTGTCCGCGACCGGCAGGTCCTCGAGGTACTCCTCGCGGGCCTCGAACGAGTCGAGAACGGCTTCGATCGCGACCGCGTAGCCGACGACGTCCTGAGCCGCGATGAAGGCGAGCGCGTCGCCGACGTCGGCCGGGAAGTCGCTGCGGATGCGGATCTCGTCTGCGTGGCGGCGAGCCTCGCCGTAGCGGCCGAGCACGAGCAGCGCCAGGGCGGCTGCGTAGCCGCCGATCGGAGAGTCGGACTCCGCGGAGCCCGTCTCCAACGCCCAGGTGGCGGCCTCCTCCGCGGCCGGCCAGTCGCCCGCGAGGACGAGTGCCTTGACCGCGCCGATCGGCCGGCCCCAGCTTCCGGGCGGCGCATCGGGGAAGCTCTCGCGGTAGCGCGCGGCCGCGCAGGCGAACCACTCGGCCGCCCGCTCGCGGTCTCCTTGCATGAGGAGCGCGAGCCCGGCACCCCCGGCCGCGTTGCCGAGCCGCGTCAGCTGTCGCTGGCGCGGGTCCGAGTCGTCCTCAGCCGTTTCGGAAGCCAGCCGCGCCTCGCCGTCGCGGTAGCGCCCCTCCTCGCGGGCAACGTGCGCCGCCCAGTCCACTCCACCTTCCCCGCGCGCTCCCGATGGGGCTCCTGTTACAGGCACATCCGACCTCCTCCCCGCGGCGATCGTATCCAGGAAAGGCGCACGCGTGGGTGACCGGACCGTGCCCGATGTGTGCCGTTTCGTCCACAGCGCGATTGACTAGGCTCCTCGCGTGGGCGACTACCCAATCGCGCCGACCGGACAGTTCAGACGGGACGCGGGCGAAGCCCGCGCCCCTGAAGTCGGCATCGCAAGCGATGCCTAGTCGCGTGGGCGGCTACGCAGTCCTGTCTACCGGCCAGCTCAGACGGAGCTCGCGTGGCGCGTGAGCTGCGCGAGGTCGTCTACGTCGACGGCGTCCGCACCGCCTTCGGGCGCGCGGGGCCGAAGGGAGTCTTCTGGCGGACGCGGGCCGACGACCTCGGCGTCAAGGTCGTCCGCGAGCTCCTGCGGCGCAACCCGGGGCTCGCCCCGGAGCGGATCGACGACGTCGTGATGGCGGCGACCGCGCAGGTCGGGGACCAGGGGCTGACCCTCGGGCGGGACGTGGCGCTCCTCGCGGGCCTGCCCGAGTCGGTGCCCGGATTCGCGGTCGACCGGATGTGCGCGGGCGCGCTCACGGCCGTCACGGCGGGCGCGGGCGAAATCGCGATGGGCGCGGCCGACGTCGTCCTCGCGGGCGGCGTCGAGCACATGGGCCACCACCCGATGGGCGAGGACGTCGACTTCAATCCGCGCTTCGTCGTCGAGCGGCTCGTCGACCCGAGCGCGGTCACCATGGGCGCCACGGCGGAGAACCTCCACGACCGCTTCCCGCAGCTGACGAAGCGGAATGCCGACGAGTTCGCGGTTCGCTCGCAGCAGCGCGCCGCGGCCGCGTGGGAGAACGGCGTCATGCGCGATACGGTCGTGCCGATGTCGGTCTTCACCGACGACGGCTGGCAGGTCGCCGGCCGCGACGAGTTCCTGCGTCCCGAGACGAGCCTCGAGGGCCTCGCCGACCTGCCGACGCCGTTCCGCCCCGGTGGACGCGTGACCGCGGGCAACTCGGCCGGCTTGACCGACGGCGCGGCCGTCTGCCTGCTCGCCTCCGAGGAGGCGGCGCGCGAGCTCGGCCTCGAGCCCCGGATGCGGCTGGTGTCCTACGCGTATGCGGGCGTCGAGCCGGAGCTGATGGGGCTCGGCCCCGCGCCCGCGACGCGCAAGGCGCTCGAGCAGGCCGGCCTGTCCCTCGACGAGATCGGACTCTTCGAGCTGAACGAGCCATTCGCGGTGCAGGTCCTCACGTGGTGCACCGAGCTCGGGGTCGATCCCGAGGACCCGCGGCTGAACCCGTACGGTGGCGCCATAGCCTGCGGCCATCCGCTCGCGGCAACCGGCGTCCGGCTGCTCGCTCAGCTGGCCTACGGCCTCGGCGAGCGGCCCGAGGCGCGGTACGGGCTCGCTGCGCTCTGCGTCGGGATGGGCATGGGCGCGGCCCTCGTCTGGGAGAGCCTCGCTGCCTGACACCGAGTTCAAGCTCGCGCGTGCCGGCGAGATCGCGCTCGTCACGATCGACAACGGCGAGGACCACGCGAAGCCAACCTTCTTCGGCCGCGCCGCGCTCGAGTCGCTCGAGCGTCTGCTCACGGAGCTCGAGGAGGGCGACTGGGCAGCGCTGGTCGTCACCGGCAAGCCGTTCGTCTTCGCCGCCGGCGCGGACATCACGCAGTTCCCGGGCGCGACCCGCGAGCTGGCCATCGAGGGCAGCCGTGCCGGCCACGAGCTCTTCGGGCGGATCCGCGCACTGCCGTTTCCGACGGTCGCGGCGATCAACGGCGCCTGCCTCGGTGGCGGGGTCGAGCTCGCGCTGCACTGCGACGCGCGGACGATCTCGACAGCCGTCCGCCACTTCGCGTGCCCCGAGTGCTTCCTCGGGATCCTGCCGGCCTGGGGCGGGACGCAGCTCGTCCCGCGGCTCGTCGGCGCCGAGGCGGCAGTGAAGTTCGTCGTCGAGAACCCGATGCGGCAGAACCGGATGCTGACCGGGCCGCAGGCGTTCGAGCTGGGCTTCGCCGACCGACTACTCGAGCCGGCCGAGTTCGTGGACGAGTCCCTCGCCTTCGCCCGTGAGCTCGCGACGGAAGGGACAGGTCCTGGGGACAGTCCCTCGGACCTGGCCGTAACGGACGTCATCCGCAAGGCTCGCTCACGCCTCGACGGCCAGGTGCACGGCGCCGCGCCGGCTCCCTACAGGGCGCTGGAGCTGATCGAGGGCGCGCTCTCCGGCTGGACGCTCGCGGAGGGTTACCGCGCCGAGGAGGAGGCGGTCGGCGAGCTGCTCCCCGGCCGCGAGGCGCAGGCCTCGCTCTACGCCTTCGACCTGGTCGAGCGCCGAGCCAAGAACCCGCCCGGCAAGCCGACCACCGAACCGAGACCCGTCCGCAAGGTCGGCATCGTCGGCGCCGGCCTGATGGCCGCCCAGCTCGCGGCGCTCGTGCTCCGCCGGCTGGAGATCCCCGTCGCTCTGCGCGACGTCAGCGACGACGCACTGGCGAAAGCTCGCGAGCACATCGAGGCCGAGCTCGCCGAGCAGGTCGCCAGGGGCCGCTACGACGAGGGCAAGGCGCGCTTCCTGGCCTCGCTCGTCTCCACCTCGACCGGCTATGAGGACTTCGCCGACTGCGACCTCGCGCTCGAGGCCGTTTTCGAGGAGCTGCAGGTGAAGAAACAGGTCTTCGACGAGCTGCGGGAGCACACGAAGGCCGGCTGTGTCCTCGCCACGAACACGTCGAGCCTGTCGGTCGCCGAGATGGGCGCCGACGTCGGCATCCACTTCTTCAACCCGGTCGCAGTTCTGCCGCTGGTCGAGCTCGTCCGCACCGCGGAGACCGACGACGAGACGCTCGCCACCGTCTGGGCCTTCGCCGAGAAGCTCCGCAAGCGGCCGGTGCTCGTCGGCGACGCGCCGGCCTTCGTCGTCAACCGCGTCCTGACCCGGCTGATGGGCGTCGTCCTCGACGCGCTCGAGCACGGCACCCCGCCCGAAGAGGCCGACGAGGCGATCCTCCGGCTGGGACTGCCGATGGCGCCGTCGGTCCTGCTCCAGATCGTCGGGCCACGCGTGGCGAACCACGTCCTCGTGACGCTCCACGACGCCTACCCCGACCGCTTTCCACTCTCCCCGACTCTCGCCAACTACGCCGAGGACCGGGACGAGATCGTCGTCGAGGAGGACGCACCGCGCTCCCAGGAGGAGATCCTCGAGGCCGCCCTCGACGCGGTCGCCGACGAGATCCATCACCTGCTCGAAGAGGGCGTCGCCGCCGAGGCGGCGGATGTCGACACCGCGCTCCTGCTCGGCGCCGGCTGGCCGTTCTGGCTCGGCGGGATCACCAAGTTCCTCGACCAGACCGGCAGATCGGAGAAAATGTTCGGGCGACCGCTGGCCGAGACCGGTGTGGCGGCGGCGCCCACGGCATGAGCGACGACTACCGCATCCGCATCGAGCCTTCGGGCGAGCAGCACGCCGAGGCGATCGCCAGCCGGCTCCAGCACGGGCTGGGCTCCGACGAGGCGAAGCGCCTCGCGCGGGAGCTCGAAGGGCGGCGGCTCGCGGTCTCGCGCGACGACAACGAGCTCTTCGTCTACACGTCGAGCCCGGCAGAGGCGGAGCAGGCGCGGCAGATCGTCCAGGCCGAGCTCGCCGAGGAGGGGATCGAGGCACGGGTCTCCGACGTCGAGAGCTGGCTCCACGACGAGGAGCGCTGGTCGGACGAGCCGCCGCAGGAGACCTGGGAGGAAGAGGAGATCGAGCACGGCAACGCACCGTGGGAGGTGCGGGTCGAGTTCGAGAGCCACGCGGACGCGAAGCGGCAGGCGGACGAGCTCGAGGGCGAGGGCTACAAGGTCGTCCGCCGCTATCGCTTTCTGGTCGTCGGCACGGCATCCGAGGAGGAGGCGCGCGCCCTCGCCGAGCGCCTGCACGGCTCGGCCGAGCCCGGCGGCGAGCTCGTCTGGGAGGTCGCGCGCGACAACCCGTTCGCCGTCTTCAGCATCATGGGCGGCAGCGGAACGCCTATCTAGGAGGGTTTCGCCAAACCCACCAAGAGGGGTTCCGCGCGCCGAGAGATCGGCTATGCTTCCAGGTGCGACGCTCGCCAAGGGGATTGCCGTGAGCGCGCTCTCTTATTGAGATTGGGGCAGCGCCGGACGCGCTGCCGGACATGCAAGAAGCGACCGAGCATCTGACCGTAGCGTCGGAGGCCGGCGGTCTCGGCGCCGCCGCCCTCCGCGCCGAAGCATGGGCCGGTGAGCCCTTCCTCCACCCGGAGGAGGACACCGGTGTCGTTCTCGCGCCCGGAACCGCCCGCCGGCGCGCCCTCGACGACGCCCTCGCCGAGATGGAAGTCGGAGCGGCCGAGCCGTCCTACGCCTGGAAGATCCGCTATGCGCTCATGCTGGGCCTCGAGCGCGTGCTGAGCGAGCGGCCGCCGCGGCTCGCCTCCGGCACCGAGCTCCGCCGTCACCAGATCGACGCGCTGGCCGGCATGCTCACCGAGCTGATCGCGGCGACCCAGGTCGAGCCCGAGCTGAACGGCAACGGCAACGGGACCGCCCTCGAGGAGGTGGAGATCGAGCCGGACGAGGAGGACGACGACCTCGGCGTCCATCTCGAGGAGCCGGACGAGGAGTTGCCGCTTCCCGAACCAAGGGCCGGACGCGACCCGGGCGCCGGCCGGCGCTACCGCTTCCGCCACCCGACCGCCTCCGGCAAGACGATCGCCGCGGCCGGCTTCGTCGAAGCCGCCCGGACGCTCGGCGTCCTGATCCTCACGCACCGCCGACTGCTGGTCACGCAGTTCCACCGCGAGCTGACCGCCGAGGGCTACGGCGAGCGCTTCACGGACGCGATCACCAAGGGCCAGGCGCTGCCGCGCACCAACCCGGTCACCGTCCAGACCTACGCCTGGTTCGCCCGCCACTGGAACGACCTCGACCCGGAGGCGTACCAGCTCGTGATCTGCGACGAGGCGCACACAGCGCTCGGCGAGAAGACGAGCGCGGCGATCCGCAGCTTCTCGGACCCGATCTACATCGGCATGACGGCGACGGAGCAGCTGATCGCGAAGCAGGTCTCCGACGTCTTCCCCGCCTCGATCGACGAGCTCCCGCTCGGCGACGCTGCCCGCCGCGGGCTGATCGCGCCGCTGCGCTGCCTGCGCGTCCCGCCCGCCGCCGCGATCTCGTCGGTGCCGATCGTCGGCGGCGACTTCGAAGAGCGTGCCCTGGCTGCCGTGCTCGACCACACCGCCCTGAACCAGGCCGCCGCCAGTCTCTACCGCGACCGCTTCGAGAACACGCCGGGGATCGTCTACGCGGCCGGGGTCGACCACGCGTACAACCTGGCCAAGGAGTTCCGCGCCGCCGGGCTCAAGGCGACGGCCGTGAGCGGACGCACGCCGCCTGTGCAGCTGGCCGAGACGCTGGCCGCCTACGAGCGCGGCGAGATCAACATCCTGATCAACGCGATGCTGCTCGCCGAGGGCTGGAACTCCCCGCGCGCGACCGTCGTCATGCACCTGGCGCCGACGGCCTCGAAGCGCGTCTACCAGCAGCGGATCGGCCGGATCATGCGCACGCACCCGCGCAAGGAGGCCGGCGTCGTCGTCGACTTCGTCCCCAAGGGCGCGACGCACAACGAGCGGGTCGTCTCGCTGCACAGCCTGCTGGACGCCGACTTCTACCGCGAGGGCGCCCGGGTGACCCCGGCGCCGCGCCGGCGTGTCCAGCGACGTGCCCGCCGCAAGCTCTCGCCGGCGCCGTGGCTCGTGCCCGTGACCCCGGACGTCAAGCGCCGCCTCGCCGTGATCACGCGCGAGTGGCAGCGCACCGACCCGCGCTTCCTCGACGACGACGAGCAGCTCTACTGGGCGACGATCGCCGGGCGCAACGTCCGCTTCGACGAGCGCGTCGAGTTCGTGAAGAAGTTCACCGAGGGCAAGGCGAGCCGCGGCGCGCTCGAGCAGTTCCTGAACGCCTGCGCCGCCGAGAACCCGAACCGGCGCCTGCGCCTGACCGCGCTCGCCGACCGCGTCTCGATGACCGTCGACCGCGCCAGCTTCGACGACCTGGTCACGCTGGTGACCCAGGCGCC
>DASPRN010000068.1:0-3124 GCA_035624425.1 Gaiellaceae bacterium | reverse complement strand
GGAGAGGTAGAACGGGTCGACCGGGAGGCAGTGACCTCCGAGCCCGGGGCCGGGCTCGAAGCGCATGAAGCCGAACGGCTTCGTCGAGGCCGCGTCCACGACCTCCCAGATGTCCAGGTTCATCCGGTCGCAGAGCTGCGCAAGCTCGTTGACGAGGGCGATGTTCACCGAGCGGAAGATGTTCTCGAGCAGCTTCGTCAGCTCGGCGGCCTCGGGCGACGAGACGCGGACGACCGTGTCGAGCGCGCTCTCGTAGAGCTCGGCCGCCTTCTCGGTGCACGCCTCGGTGATGCCGCCCACGACCTTCGGCGTGCTCTTGGTCGTCCAGTCCACGCGGCCGGGGTCGACGCGCTCCGGCGAGAAGGCGAGGTGGAAGTCCTCGCCTGCCTTCAGGCCGCTCTCCTCGAGGATCGGCTGCAGGCGCTCGCGTGTCGTCCCGGGATAGGTGGTCGACTCGAGGATGACGAGCTGGCCCTGCTGCAGGCGCTTCGCGATGTCGCGGGTCGCGTCGAGGACGATCGTCAGGTCCGGCTCGCGCTGGTCGGAGAGCGGCGTCGGCAGCGCGACCAGGATCGCGTCGGCGCCGCGCAGCTCGTCGTAGTCGAGGGTGGCGCGCAGGCGGCCGGCGTCGAGCAGCTCGCGCAGGCTCTCGTTCGAGACGTCGCCGACGTAGCTCTCGCCGCGGTTGAGCATGTCGACCCGCTCGGGCTGGACGTCGACGAGGACGACCGAGTGGCCGGCCTGGCCGAACGTCTCGGCGAGCGGCACGCCGACGTAGCCGGCGCCGACGATGGCGATCTCGCTCATGCGCGCGTAAGGGTATAGAGGGCGTCCGCGATTCTCGTCGCGGCGTGGCCGTCGCCGTAGAGCTCTGGCGCGTCGTCGGGAAAGCGCGCCTCCTCGAGGGCTCGCGCGATTTCGCCCGGGCCTGCGAGCGTGTTGGCGCCCGCTTCGACCGTGTCGACCCACTCGGTCGAGGGCCGGAGCGTGACGCAGGGGACGCGCAGCCAGTACGCCTCCTTCTGCAGCCCGCCGGAGTCGGTCACGACGCGGGTGGCGCCGGCGACGAGGGCGAGCATCTCCAGGTAGCCGACCGGCTCGATCGCATGCAGCTGCGGCGCGGGCTCGATCCCGTGCTCGTCCATGACCTTGCGCGTGCGCGGGTGGACCGGGAAGACGAACGTCCAGCCGGTCGCGTTCAGCTCGTCGATCAGGGCGCGCAGCCGGTCCGGCTCGGTGTTCGCCTCGCGGTGGATCGTCAGAGCCGCGTACGGCTCGGGCCACTCGGCCTCGGCCCGCTTGCGGGCGATCGGCGTGAAGAGGCGCGTCGCGTCGGCCATGACGTCGCCGACGACCTCGACGCGGCCGCTGACGCCCTCCGCGGCCAGCGTCTCCCGTGAGCGCTCGTCCGGCGCGAACAGCAGCGCCGCCAGCCGGTCGGTCTCGATCCGGTTGCGCTCCTCCGGCATCGAGAGGTCCCCGCTGCGTAGGCCCGCCTCGACGTGCGCCAGCGGGAGGCCGAGCGAGGCGGCAGCCTCGGCTCCGGCGAGGGTCGAGTTCGTGTCGCCGTAGACGAGCACCCAGTCGGGCTGCTCGTCGGCCAGCCGGCTCTCGATTGCCGGCCGCATCAGCTCGGGGTCGGCGGTGCGGAGGTCGAGCCGGTGCCGGGGCTCCGCGAGGCCCAGTTCCTCGAAGAAGACCTGCGAGAGCTCCCGGTCGTAGTGCTGTCCCGTGTGGATCACGACCTCCTCGAGACCCCGCCCGCGGAGGGCCACGGAGGTCGGCGCCGCCTTGATGAACTGCGGGCGGTTTCCGACGATCGAGGCGATCTTCACCGCGGCTACACTACGCGCCGCCTCGGGCCGTTAGCTCAGCTGGTAGAGCAGGGGACTCTTAATCCCAAGGTCGAAGGTTCGAATCCTTCACGGCCCATGAGCACGGGTGAACCCCTGGTTCCCCCGTGAGCCCCCTCCTTGCGATCGGTGGGGCTGTCCACGGGTTGCCGGAGCCGGCTCCTCGTGTCGTCGTTCGGTTTGCCTGCTCCGGAGATCCGTCGTGAGCCGCGCCCGCCATGTCGGTCGCGGCGGCGAGAAGTTGCAGTTCCGGCGCGAAATGTCCCTTGACACGAAAAGGTGTCCGACACCATTTCGCCCGCGCGCGATCGTCGCCGACGACCCGGGCCCCATCGACCCGCCCGATGCCGTGGCGCGGGTGTTCGAGGGCTTCGCGCAGCAGCTGGCCGGCCCGGCGGGCGAAGACGTCCGGCGGGGCGTGGGTGGTCGAGACGGCCGGGCCGACGGCGAGCGACGAGCTGCGGCGGAAGATCGTCGACGGGATGTGCTCCGTGCCGCTGCCGGTTGCACGCGCGGTGATCGAGGGGTCACCCGGTGGAACGGCGTCGCCGCGTTCCTGATGTGCGAGGTGCCCCTGCTGGTGCTCCTTTCCGGGCCGGGGTCGAGCAACGATCCATCGCGCTTGCAGCCACTGAGGCCGTACACGCAGTTCGGGATGACCGTCGGCTCCGGCCACTTCCACCAGCTCGAGGTACCCGACCAGGTGAACGCGATGATCGAGCGCTTTCTGGCCTCGCTCACGGTGAGCTGACCGCCCGCGGGCGGACGGCGGATCCAGGAGAATCGCCCGATGAGCATTGCGCGAGGCGCCGTGCTGGCGCTGGCGGGGATCCGGCTCGTCAACGGTACAACCGGGCTTGTCGCTCCACAGGCGCTGGCGCGGCGGCTCGGGGCTGACCCGGACGATCCGGCCTTGCTCTACGCGCTGCGGCTCTTCGGTGTGCGGACCGTCGTAATCGCGGTCGACCTGCTGCGAGGCGACCGGATTGCTCTACGGGCCGCGGTGCCGATCCACGCGAGCGACACGGTCGCGGCCGTGCTGCTCGCCCGGCGGCTTCCGGCGCGGCAGGGAGCGGCGGTGGTCGGCATCTCGGCCCTCAACACCGGACTGGCCCTGCTTGCCCGCCGAGGCTGACGCGTCTGGAATGAGCAGGCGCAGCGGTCTACGCTTTTCAGCGTGAGCGTCTGCTCCAACTGCGGAACCGAGAATCCCCCCGGCGCGAAGTTCTGCGGCGGCTGCGGGGCCGCGCTCGGTCGGGCGTGCGCGGCCT